>NZ_JBMNDR010000155.1:0-10146 GCF_052543235.1 Streptomyces sp. SAS_272
GGTCTCCAGGGCGACGATGACCGAGTAGGGCCAGCCGGGCATCATCTGGTGCTTGGCGGTGCCGCGGCCGTAGGTGTGGCAGAACGAGCGGTCCGGCACAGTGCCGGCGTCGGGCCGCAGCCACGGGGGAGACGTCCACGGCCAGGACCAGTCGCCCGTCGGCCGCCCGGGGCAGCGGCACCCCGGCCAAGACCCGCCTCAGCCGGTCCACGTCCATCCGGCCACGGTTGAGGCCGGCGTAGAGGGAGCCGTGCCCGCGGCGGTGCTCGGGTGCCAGGGCGAGGTCGACCAGGGACCGCACCGGCCCGTCGGTGCACAACACCGCGTCCGTCAGCTCAAACAGCGCGTCCGCACGGGCGGTCAGACAGCCGTAGAAGTCGATCCGAAACCGGGATGACACGGTCAGGGACTCGACGCGGACAGCGTCGTGCAGCAGACTCACCCCCGCGGCCTTGGCATGATCAACAGCGTCTCGACAACGCACATGATCACACCAAGGCCGCACTGCTGTCGCACCAGCCCTCGCTCGTCAGCGGGCACGCAACTCACCGAACTGACACGGTCGTTAAAAAAACAAGCTAAGAGACAGTTCCTAAGCATCTTCGGCGGCACCCGCACCGCGCGCGGCGGCGTCCGCTGCGGATGCCCTCGGATCACTGCGGCGAGGAGAGCCCGCGTTCCTTCAGACGGGCCCGATGTCCGCGCCGTCCGCCTCCACCGGCATGCCGTCCGGCGCTCTGTGCCGTCTCGGATAGCTCCGTCATCTGACGGGGTTAGGCCTACTGCGCGGCCGCCTATCCCTCCAAATGGCCCAGTGCGGTGTCGGGCCGACAATGCGAGCACGCGGCCTCTCCTCCGCCTCGCTGCTGGATGAGCTGCTGCCGCCGGGCGACGACGAGGCGGAGGCGGCGCCTGCTGGCCACCCGCTACAGCACCGACGGCCGCGATTCCACAGGTAGTACGGGGGCGCTCAGAGGGGCGGGCGCAGATCCTCGGCCCACTCCCGGAGCGGGCCTTCGAGGACGAGATTGTCGCCGCGGCTCACGGTCTGGAGCAGCATCGCGCACACGGTCGCTTCGGCGGCGAGGGCGGCCGGGCTGCCCAGGACGGGAAAGGCCTCACGGACACGGGCTGCGGTGCCGGGCCGCAGGAGCGAGTAGGCGTAGAGCATCGCGCAGTCGAAGCCCTCGGGAGCGGTGCCCCAGCCCTCCCAGTCGAGGACCCGCAAGGGGTTGGTGAGGTTGGCCCAGTGCAGGTCGCCGTGGGCGGTCGACCAGCCGGACGCGGCCGGCGTCGGGATGCCCACGAACTCGGGGATGGCCCGCTCCATGTACTGCGGTCGGACGGCCACGCGGTCGGTGGCGGCCGCGGCGAGCTTGTGCAGCGTGGTCGCCAGGTCCGTCCACCAGGTGCCCGGCAAGTCGAGGTCCTCGTGCAGGATCGGCCTGCAGGAGAACACCGGTTCACCTGACTTCCACCCGCAGGCCAGGGTGGTTCCGCAGTGGAGTGAGGTCGATGGTCCTGGAGGCGATGGCCTTCAGATGGATGGATAAATGGGTGAGCGAAGGGAAGACGCGGGCTAGTTCCCCCAGCTCGCCAGCCTCGGCTACCTCGGGCAGGGTAAGCGAGCGCACCCATGGCAGCGGAGGCAGGGAGTCCAGTGCGGCCGCTGGGGAGCTGATAGGGATCTGCAGCGCCCGGAGCTGTGGGAGCCGTACGAGCTCGTCGAACAGGGCTGGCATGGGCACCCGCTGCCATACGGCCAGGCCGCGCAATCCGGTTCACGCCGCGAGCCCTTCGGGGTTCCATCGGATGCTGTTGACAGAGAGTCGGGCAATGGATTTGTTCGCTGCAGGCAGCCGCTTCAGCCCTTGCCCGGTGGGGCGCCGCGTGAACCGGAGTTCTCGAAGCTCCGGAATGGCGCTGATCGTGTCCAGGTCGGGCGAGGGCAGATGTGTTGGGTCCACTTCGAGCTGCCGCACACCGGGGATGCGGCAGAGGAGCAGCAGCGCTTCGCTCTGGCTGCCGACGAAGGAAGGTCGGTGAGCTTCATTCGAGCGAGGACGTCGCGGGCGTAGGGCTCGGCGGCGTACTCCGGCCATGCCGCGACGATGGCCTGCCGGAGGGTTGCACTGGGTTGTTGGGCATAGCGGGCGACCAGTGGCAGCGCCTTGATGCTGCCGATTTTGCTCATGGTGTTCAGCACGTGTACTTGCGGCTCTTCGGTGAGGTCGTCTGGGCCCGGCAGGAGGGGGAGGACTTCGGGACCGAGTTTGGCCATCTCGGCCGTCTCGTTGACGCTCTGTGGCGGCACAAGCGCCCTCACTCGGTGGGCGACCTCGGCTCGGACCTCTTCATCGAGAGAGGCAGCCTCGCTGGCGGACAACGCGGCGAGCATGTGCAGCTTCCAGCGCTTCCAGCCGCTTGCAGCGTCTCCTTGGGCGACCAGATCGGTGACCACGCGGGCAGTCTCGGCGCGGCCGCAGTGTCCGATGACGAGCCGGATCACGTCCTCCCAGTCCTGCTCGGACGCGTGCCGCAGCAACTCACCCAAGGAGTCGCTCTCGCGTAATTCCTTTGCTGCGAGGTAGCCCTGGAAGGTGCGGTGAATGAACTGGATCGCGTCGTCGTCCTGCAGCAGTCCGCTGCGGTTCAGCACGTGTCGCAAGATCTGATCCGCCGGGCCCTTCGCCGCGATCTGCGGCATACCCCTACCTCGGCACCGTCACCATCGCAGCACTCGTCATCTGGCTCCGCACATGATCCGAGAAACAGCGCCTAACTCACCCGCGACAAGGACGCCTTCTTCGCTCAGGTCGTCGACGACACCCTCGACCGCTTCGAGAGGGCCTTCAAGAAGCTCACGGCCTGAACTGCAGACAGAACGAGACCTCGGGCGCGGCCATGACAGCCCGGGGTCTCGTGCGCGTTCGGCAGGTCACGACATGAGCATCTGCCACCAGAACCGCATGAGGAAGCGGCATTCCTGCGGGTCACGGTCGTCTGCGAGGCGATCAGCGTGGCGGCGAACTGTCAGGGTGCCGCTGGCGAGCGGTCGCCGCCGTGGCAGACGCCGGGTCTCCGAAGCCATCGTCCGGATCAGCCTGCACTGCCAGGGAAGGTCGAGCAGTTCGTCGAGGAGGTTCAGCAACGAGGCCCGCAATCCCGGGGCCCGATCGTCGTGGGCGTATCGGTCGGCATGTATCGGATCCGTGTCGTACCGGCAATCCGATAGGCGCGCTGCAGTCGGCGGGAAACGGATAGAGATCGGTTGTCCGTGATCTATACCGTGTGACCAGGCCCAGAGCACAGCATTTCTCCATGGGATTCTCCTGTTCCGATCTGAAAGGCTCAGCATGTCCTTGCAGAAGACGAGAACCGGAAGACGCGCCGAAGCCGGACCGACAACAGCTCTGGCTACGTGGCCAGTTACTACCTCAACAACCAGACCGACTGGATCGACGGGCTGCCCCTGTGCTGACAATGAGACCTGACATGACACGTTCCAGATCCGCCGCCCGCGGCATCCTGGTGACCGTACTGACCGCCGTGGCGCTGCTGACCGGCCTGCTCAGCCCTCTCGTGCCGGCCGCGCGGGCGGCCGACCCGGGGTGTACAAAGGTCACCATCATCGGCGTGCGCGGGTCCGGTGAGGGCTACGTGGGCCCATACGGGATGGGCAACACCGCGGGGCCTGCTGCGCAGGCCGCCGCCGACCTCCTGGTGTCCCATTACGGGCACGCCCGCTCCGACATCTCGACGACCTCCCTGTTCTACCCCGCCACCGACGCGACGGACATCCTCAACTGGTGGGACTCGGCCCGCACCGGCGCGGAAGCGCTGGACACCCTGGTGACGGACACCTACCAACGCTGCCCGTCGACGCGGATCGGCCTGGTCGGCTACTCACAGGGTGCCGGCGTCATCAACATGGCGATGCAGCTGATCTCCGCGCGTCACGGTCACGTTGCCCAGGTCGTCCGCGGCGCCCTGCTCATCGCCGACCCGTTCCGTGACGGACGCCAGTCCTACGCGCAGAACATCACCGCCAGCGGTCGCATGGTCAGTGGCAACGGGCTGCGCGGCATGCTGCGCCGACAGGCGGTGCCGGTCAGCTTCCAGGGCGTCACCCGCGACATCTGCCGTGACGGCGACGGAGTGTGCGGCACGATCTTCGAGGAGACAGTGCAGTCCGCTGTACAGGCTGCGCTCTCCTCGGCCACCCACACCAGCTACATGAACTGCTGCACCGGCTTCGACATCCTGCGCGAGTACGGCCAGCAGCTCGGCTGGCGCCTCGCACAGAACCCTGCCGGCGGTGGCACCGCGCCGATGCCGCCCACTCCCGCCTGGAACCCCGGCAAGGACTGCGGCGTCACCGTCACCGCCCCGAACCAGGCCGCCGGATACGCAGTGCAGGCCGCATGCTCGCAGGTCGCGGCCGGCACCTGGTACACGTGGGGCGGAGGACACGGGCCGACGCCTGGCGCGAGCTACGGCTTCGTCGACGTCTCCGACCCTGAGCGCAGCAAGAACGACCCGTACCGCAAGGGCTTCGACTGCTCGGGGATGGTGCGCTGGGCCTGGTCCGAGGCGGTCGGCCACGACCTGGTCGGACAGCGCACCGCCGCCCAGGAGTTCGCACTGCCGGCCGCGGCGCGCTTCACCGCCGCCGACGGCACCGCGCCCCTCCAACCGGGCGACCTTGTGTTCTGGGGGTCCCCCATCACCCATGTGGCGATGTACCTGGGCAACGGCAAGATCGTCGAGGCTCGCGAATCCGACACCAAGATCATGGTCACAAACTTCACCAGCCACCGGAACTACGCCGGCGCGATCCGTCTCTCGGGTGACGCGGCGGCACCGGGTGCCGGCGGCCCCAACAGCACCTGGGGCACCGACGTCAACGTCCGTTCCGCTCCCGCGCTGAACGGTACGATCGTCACGACGTTCGCCGGCCCTACAGCAATCACGATCAAGTGCCAGAAGCACGGCGAGTCCGTGACCGCCGAGGGCTACACCAACGACGCCTGGTCGTTCCTGCCTGACTACGGCGGCTGGGTCAACAACATCTTCATCCAGGGCAAGGCCTGGCTCGATGGAATCCCGGCGTGCGACGGCGACCCCGGCGGTGGCTCAGGACGCCACAGTACCTGGGGCACAGGCGTCAACGTCCGCCCACTGCCGTCCCGCGGCGGCACCCCGGTGGCGACCTTCTCCACACCGATGTCCATCGCGATCCAGTGCCAGAAGCGGGCCGAGTCCGTGACCGCCGAGGGCTACACCAACGACGTGTGGTCCTACCTGCCGGACTACCGGGGCTGGGTCAACAACATCTACATCCAGGGCCCGGCCTGGCTCGACGGCGTCCCGGCCTGCGACGGCAACACGGGTGGCGGCTCGGGCCAGTTCAGCACCTGGGGCACGGGGGTGAACACCCGTCAGCGTCCCAGCCTCTCGGCCCCGCTGGGTCCTGTGTTCTCCGGCCCGACGCGGGTCACCATCTCCTGCCAACAGCACGCGGAATCGGTAACCGCCGAAGGCATCACCAACGACGCGTGGTCCTACCTGCCGGACCACCAGGCGTGGATCAGCAACATCTTCCTCCAGGGCCCGGCCTGGCTGGACGGGATCCCCTCGTGCGGCAGCAGCGGGACACCGGTCGGCAACACCGGCCACCGGATGTGGGCCTCGGACGTCAAGGTCCGCAAGGACTCCTCCACCGCTACCGATGTCGTGCACACCTTCACCGCTCCGACCGACGTGCGGGTGACCTGCCAGGCCCAGGGACAGTCGGTCACAGCCGAGGGCATCACCAACAGCGCCTGGTCCTACCTCCCGGACTACGGTGGCTGGATCAGCAACATCTTCCTCCAGGGCCCGGCCTGGCTGGACAACGTGCCAGCCTGCGGGAGCACGCGACCGGGGAATCCACCGAACATGACGTGACGGCTCTCCCACCCTGATCTGCTTTGGGCCCGCCACCGATCAGGTGACGGCCCACACAGCGCAACGAACGAGGCCCCCGGGCAGTTGATCGAGATGTCTGACGTCTCAACCACACTGCCCGGGGGCCTCGTTGGTCACGGCCACGGCGCTAACGGGCGTCGCGGTGGGCGAACTCGCGGTCCAGCACCAGGCGGCCGAACTTGCGGTACTCCTGGCGGATCGCCCCGACCAAGTCGGCCGGACCGAGCGGCCGCTTTCCGCCGACCGGTACGCGGCCGTGATGACACAGGCCCTGATCGAACCGCCGGCCAGTTCGAAGCGGGCGCGGAAGTCCAGGTCAAGCCCGTCCGCCCGGGGGATGGACGGGCCGAGGCAGCGGTCCCACAGGTCGCGCCGCAGCGAGGGCTCGGGCATCGGGAAGTCGACGATGACGTCCAGCCGGCGGATGAACGCTTCGTCCAGGTCGGACCGCAGATTGGTCGTCAGGACGGCGAGCAGTTTCCGGCGCCGGGAGAAAACGCCATTCCGGTGGACGGCCCTCATAGAACCCCGCCACGTGACACAGCCGGGTCAGCTCCTCCTCGCTCAGTCGGGGTGCACCCTCCAGGTGGTTCTTGAGACGAGCAAGCAGATGGGTGCCGGCCGTATGCATCGTGCAATTGGCGCACGTCAGTTGCGTCCGAGGAGGCGAGCGTTGGGGGCTCCGGAACGGTGTCCTGCGGAAGGGCAATGCGATCAGGCCGGGGCCGCATGGACTACCAGGGCCCCACAGATGATTCCTGCCATGGCTTCGGGTATGGCCCACGTCCTTGTGGCAACTCAACCGGCCTCCGAGCTGGAACGCCCCTTCCCTGCCAGCCGGTCAGAATCAGCAAGTCGCGGTCGTCCTCGCCCAGCACGTAGAGGACGCGCAGCAGCGGCCCACGTGACGTGACGAGATCGGCGCTGTCCTGCTCATCCGAGTCCATCCAGCCGAGTGGCCGGACGCCTGGCGCCTGGCGGCGCCCTTGGTGGCAGGTCGCCCACCAGTGCCCCGGCGTCCTGCGGCCCATCCGGAACCTCGGGCCCGAGGCGTGCTGCCTCATTTCCCGGGGAGCAGCCGGGTGTGGGCGCTTGGCAGCTTGTGCCACCAGTGGGCGTAGCGGCGGTAGACATGCGGCTCGCGGTCGGCGAGGAAAGCCGTCAGCAAGCGGGCCTCGGCGGCGAGTTGCTCCCAGGTCTCGTCCGGTAGGTGGTGGAAGGCGGTCACCTCGATCTCTTCCTGGGCTGGGCGCCACACGCCGGCGACGTACCCGTCGACCAGCAGGGTCGGCAGCACGTCACCGTTCACGCGGATCACGAGTTTGCGGTAGTCCGGCGGGATGAGACGGCTGCGGTCGGAGTAGGCCAGCAGGGTGCTGTCCCACATGGCCATCAGCCGGGGCGGCGCCTGCGTGCCCTCGTCCGGGCGCGGTGCGGCCGGGACGTCGAACAGCTCCTCGCCGCCCGGACCCTCCAGGCGCTCCAGGTCTTCGGCGAGAGTCTGCAGTGCGTTGCGGACCCTGCCCCGCTGCACCAGCGCGAACTGCGCCACGTCTGCCACCGAGGCGGGTCCGAATCCCCCGAGGTAGCGCAGGATCAGTTTCTGCAGGGACTGGGCGGACACCTCCGGGTTCGCCAGCACCGGTCGAGTCGGGGCCGCGACGTAGGACGGACGGTGGCCGAAGGACCACGGCGGCGTGGTGGGCGCATGCAGCAGGGGGGCGTAGTGCCGCAACCCCCACCATGCTTCCGGCTTCGGCGGGACGCCGAGTCGTTGTCCGAGCCACGCCTCGTACTCGGGGGTCGTCCGAGGCCGGTCGGCGAACGCGAGCAGTTCCGGGAGCAGCGCGTCGGCGTCCTCGACGGTCAGCCCCGACGCCGTGGTGAAGCGGCCGTTGAGCCTGGCGGCACGCAGCGACGGCTGCACGGCCTCGTGGAAGGCCCGGTAGTCGTCGGCGTGGACGGCGTGCAACGTGATCCGCATCAGGGTCGACTTGACGACCGCGTGGCCCGTGAAGGCCGCGTCGAGTTCGGCGGGGTCGAAGTCGGCGAGCCGGTTCCACAGGGCGAGGTAGGGCGAGGCGGCCTGCTGCGCCTGCAGCGCGACCACCCGGCGTACGGCTTCTCCGACGCCGAGCGTCTCCCGCCGCAGCAACAACTGCCGAGCGAGCGTGGAGCGGTTGAGTTCCCGTGCGGTGAGTTTCATGCGGTGATCGTCTCTGGGTGGGGGCCCGCCGTCCGTATCCGGCGCAGGCCCGCCAGGACCCGGCCGGGGCCGGCGGTGTCGGGTCATGGCGGGCGGCGACGCGTCTCGCGGACGTGGACGTTGCGGGACGAGGGATGCGGTCAGCGGTAGTGACGGAAGAATTGCCGGAGGTCGCCGGTGAGGAGGTCCGGTACGTCGAGTGCGGCGAAGTGGCCGCCGCGCTCGGTCACTCTGCACGAGGAGCAGCCTGTGCCTGCGGGCTCGTCTCCACGTGCGGTGTCTCATCGCTTTGCCCGGCAAGCGGCTCGCCGCGGCGGCGAGGGCCCGTGGACGAACCTCGGTGGCCCGAGGCGTTGCGTCGCCATGCGCTGCGTGGACCGCTCTGGGCTGTGACGATCACCACAGGGAGGATGGCGAGGGCGAGGGCGCCTCCGCTGATGGCGAGGACGGGGTAGCCGGCGGCGGCGACAACGAGTCCGGATGCCATGCCGCCGGTGGCTCCGGCGGTGGCGATGGCGAGGTCGATCACGCCCTGGGTCTTGGCACGGGTGGCCAGAGGTATGGCGTCGGTGGTGATCGCTGTCCCGCTGACCAGGCCGAAGTTCCAGCCCACACCGAGCAGTGCGAGGGCGAGTGCAAGCAGGATGACCGAATCGCCGGGAGCGGTGGCGGCCAGGACGCCGGCGGTCGCAAGCGTGAGGCCGGTGGCGGCGGCCATGGTAGTGGCGCCGTAGCGGTCGACGAGCAGCCCGGTCAGCGGTGAGGGCAGGTACATGGCGCCCAGGTGGAGGGCGATGACGAAGCCGGAGGCCGCACCGCCGTGACCGTGATCGAGCATGTGGACGGGTGTCATCGTCATCACCGCGACCATGATCAGTTGGGTCATGACCATGACCAGGACGCCGCGTGCCAAACCGGGAGTGCGCCGTCCGGCGGCGGTGATGGTGTCGAAGGCTGGTTGCGGGCGGACCGGGCGAGTGCGGGCGAGAAGGAGCGGGTCGGGGCGCAGCCAGAGGAGTAGGGCCAAGGCGGCCAGGGCGAAGGCCACGCTGGAGATGAGGAACAGGCCGGTCAGGCGGGGGAGGTGAAGGGCGGCGGCGAGGTTGCCTGCGGGGTCGGCGAGATTGGGGCCGACGACGCCGCCGAGGGTGGTGGCGACAAGGACGGTGGAGACGGCGCGGGCGCGGTGCCGGGGGGTGGCGAGGTCGGCTCCGGCGTAGCGGGCCTGGAGGTTGGCGGCCGTGCCGGCGCCGTAGAGGAAAAAGGAGACGAACAGCAGGGCGGCGCTGTCGATCGTGGCAGCGGCGATGACTCCGCCGCCGCCGAGAGCGCCGACGAGGTATCCGGCGGTGAGCCCGGTGCGACGGCCGCGGGCCTGGGAGATGCGGCCGACGGTGATGGCGGCAAGCGCGGAGCCGGCCGTCAGCAGGGCGCTGGGCAGGCCGGCCAGGGTGGTGGAGTGAAGCATGTCCTGCGCCAGAAGAGCGGCGACGGTGACGCCGGCCGCGAGTCCGACACCGCTGAACACCTGGGATATCAGCAGGACCGTCAGGATGCGCCTTTGCACGCTGGGTATCGAGGTGTCGGTGGTGGCGGGCGCCGCGTTCACCGGCGCGGCGGCGGGCTCGGCCTCGTCGTTGTGCATCGTTTCTCCAGTGCGGGCCCGCAGATGGGCTTCGGAAGTGACACCGGGCGGCCTCGTGTACCCGGCAGGATGGGCCCGGCAGGCCGATGGCTGACTGGGCGGGGAGGCTCAGGGAGTCGGGGCGGCGGTGGAGGCCGCGTCGGGTTCGGCGGGGTCGAAGTCGGCGAGCCGGTTCCACAGGGCGAGGTAGGGCGAGGCGGCCTGCTGCGCCTGCAGCGCGACCCGGCCCTAGGTCCTGTCTGAAGTTCGGATCATCTGTGCGGTGTGATGCTGCGGAGCCAGAGCATGGCACCGCACAGGTGCAGTCCGGCCGCGTAGCTCTCCG
>NZ_JBMNDR010000156.1:0-9680 GCF_052543235.1 Streptomyces sp. SAS_272
TGAGATCGCCTCGCGCCATGACTGACGGCCTATCAAGAACAGACCTCGGCGCGCAGGCGATCTCCCGAACTCGTGATCCGAACGCCAGACAGGACCTAGTGGCACGCCGTTCCTCAGCGGCTCGCGGGCACGGCGCCGCCTCCCGTGGTCCCGGCGGTCCCGG
This sequence comes from Streptomyces sp. SAS_272, assembly GCF_052543235.1. NCBI lineage: Bacteria > Bacillati > Actinomycetota > Actinomycetes > Kitasatosporales > Streptomycetaceae > Streptomyces > Streptomyces sp. SAS_272. The sequence goes on from NZ_JBMNDR010000156.1 coordinate 164, forward strand.
CGGGTTCCACGGCGTCGACGGCGTCCATGGTCCCGGCCGCGCCCGCCGGTGCTGCGCGCGACGCGGTGAGACGGGCGGCGAGGGGCTCGGTCCAGCGGGCGGCCAGCGGCCCGAGGATGACCAGGATCAGGACGTACGCGGTCGCCAGCGGGCCTATGCGCGGTTCCACGCCGACCGCGAGTCCGGCGATGACGATGGAGAACTCGCCCCGTGCGACCAGAGTTCCGCCCGCCCGCCATCGGCCCTTGACCGAGATCTGGGCGCGGCGTGCCGCCCAGTACCCGGTGGCGATCTTGGTCAGGGTGGTGACGGTGGCCAGCGCCAGGGCGGGGAAGAGGACGGGCGGGATGGCCGCGGGGTCGGTGTGCAGTCCGAAGAAGACGAAGAAGACCGCGGCGAACAGGTCCCGCAGCGGGGTGAGGAGGCTGCTGGCGCCCTCGGCGACCTCTCCGGACAGGGCGATGCCGACCAGGAACGCGCCGACGGCCGCGGAGACCTGGAGGCGCTGTGCGATGCCGGCGACCAGAAGGGTGAGGCCGAGGACGACGAGCAGCAGCATCTCGGCGCTGTCGGAGGAGACCGCGCGGCTGATCAGGCGCCCGTGCCGCAGTGCCACGTACAGGACCGCCCCGACCGTGCCCAGGGCGATCAGCAGGGTGAGCGCGCCGCCCGCGAGGCTCACGCCGGCCAGCAGAGCGGTGAGGATCGGCAGGTAGACGGCCATGGAGAGGTCTTCCATGACCAGGATGCCGAGGACGACCGGGGTTTCGCGGTTGCCCAGTCGGCGCAGGTCGCCGAGGACCTTGGCGATCACGCCCGAGGAGGAGATCCAGGTGACGCCGGCCAGCGCCACGGCGGCGACCGGACCCCAGCCGAGGAGCAGGGCCGCGGCCGCGCCGGGGACGGCGTTGAGCACGAAGTCGACCGCGCCGGAGGGGTATTGGGTCTTCAGACTGGTGACGAGTTCGGAGGCGCTGTACTCCAGGCCGAGCAGGAGCAGCAGGAGGATGACCCCTATCTCGGCGCCGGTCGCGATGAACTCCTCGCTCGCTTCCAGGGGCAGCATGCCGCCCTGGCCGAAGGCGAGCCCGGCGAGCAGGTACAGGGGTATGGGCGAGAAGCCCACCCGGCCCGCCAGGCGTCCCAGCAGGCCCAGGACGAGGATGATCGCCCCGAGTTCGATGAGCAGGGCGGTGGTGTCGTGCACGGGCGTCTGTCCTCCGTCGGTCGGGATCGGTGGTGGCGCGTCGGTCGAGGTCTGCGGTGTGCGTCGGTGCTGTCGCGGGGTCGGCGGGTCGCCCCCGGGCGTGCGGGCGCAGGGCGGATCGCCCGTGCGCCCGCGGGGAACGCGGCCTTCGCGGGCGGGGTGGTCGCTGCGTGGGCGCTGTACGGAGCGGGTCGCCCGGCGCTGCGGGCGGCGAGGCGGTTCATGCCTGGGACGCCGGAGCGGGGCGAGGCGTGGGCGGGGTGGGGGCGCGATCCGTCCTGGTCACCCGGGGCGCCGGACGGAGGGGAGGCGGGTGCGGGTCAGTACCGGCCGTCGGCGGCGCGGCACCCGTCGGGGCCGGCGGAGTCGTACGTCAGCGCTGCGGGTGGTCGCTCGGGCCGGTACCGCCGATATCGGGAACGCGGTCGCGCGCGGCGTTGTCGACGCGCACGGGGATGACTCGACCCATGGCACGCCCTCCCTCACGTCGGTGACCGGACCGCCGGCCGTTGCTGCACGGCTGAGCGCGTCGACGCCCGGCGAAACGTAAGCACTCGGTAAAGAATATTAGCGCAGGCCGGGTTCCTCGCTCACCGGAGAGGGAGGTTTCGGCAGCCCGTGCGCGCCCGGTGCGCGTCGAGGAGTTGCACGCCGATGCCGGTGACGACCAGTCCGGCGGCGATGAGCAGCCCGTGCGACAGGAGGACGCCGCCGCTCAGCACGGCCACGCCCGTAGCCAGCGTCCAGCGGGCCCCGGTGCGGCGGTACTCGCGGGGCCGGGCGGGGCGTCCGGTCCGCAGCGCCCGGGCGAAACGGGGGTCGTCACGCTCGAGGCGGGCCGCGAGAGCGACGAGAGGCTCTTCTTCGGAGTGCGGCACGGGCGCTCCTCTCCTGGCAGTGGGCGCGAAGGGCCCAACTGCCTTATTTCCGGGAGGGATACACGCACAAACGCAGCTGCCGACGCCGTGACGGCCCCCGCACCGGCCGCCACCGGTCCCCCGGCGACGCCCGGCCGAGGCGCTGTCCGCCGGATCACGCCGGACACGCTTCAGTCGCCCGGCTGTTCCACCGGCGTCTGCGGCCGCGGCGACGCCGAGGCGTGGTCCGGCGAGGCCGCCAGCCGGGGCAGGACGAAGGTCCACAGCTGTGTCACGCGCTCCACCGAGAGCACGTCGCGGTCCGCCGCTCCCATCACCTCGAAGCCCGCCGTCGCGGCCACGATCACGGTCGTGGCGATGTCGGCCGGGACGTCCCGCGCGAGCTCCCCCTCGCGCTGCGCCTGTACGACGAGCTCGTGCACCCACGCCTGCCACCAGCGCAGCAGCCGCGCCCCGTCCTTGCGCGAGGGGTCACCGCTCAGCCGGAACCCCGCCCGGATCACCGGGTCGGCCACCACCGCCAGCAACAGTCCGCAGGCCGTGTGCACGAGCGACTGGAGCAGCGTGTCCGCCCGGTTGCGGCCTTGTTCGGCGAGGCGCCGCGCGCCGTCCGCCGCCGCCCTCTCCACCTCCGCCGCCAGATCGTGCTTGCTGGCGAAGTGGAAGTGCAGGGCGCCGTTGCTCACCCCCGCCCGTTCACTGATGGCCGGAAGGGACGCCCCGGCGTATCCCTCGGCGGCGAACACCTCGGCCGCCGCCCGGACAAGGGCCTGACGGGTGCGGACCGCCCGTGCCTGCTTGACCATCAGGTCTTCCTCCCCAGCCTGCGCGGACGGCGGAGAGCCGCGCCCTGCGTCCGGCGGAACGGGGAGAGCATCCCACCGCGGCGGCGTCGAAGTAAACCGCGCGCTCGGTATCTTCGGCCCGCGTCCGTCGCCCTTCGGCCGCCGGCGGCGCAGGGACGTTGTCCGGTTCAGGTCTGGACCGGAGCGAGCCGGACGGGCAGCGTCCGGTAACTGTTCATCAGAAAGCTGGGCAACGGCAGGAGTTCTTCCGGCGCACAGGCGAGTTCCATGCGGGGGAAGCGCTCGAAGAGCGCGGCGAAGGCGCTCTCCGCCTCCACTCCGGCCAACGGCGCCCCGAGGCAGCGGTGCGGCCCGTGGCCGAAACCGAGGCCGTCGCGATCCTTGCGCAGCACGTCGAACCGCTCGGCGTGCGGCCCGTAGCGTTCCGGATCCCGGCCCCCCGCCGCGAAGTTGACGAGGATGGCCTCGCCCTTGCGGATCAGCACGCCGTCCAGATCGATGTCCTCGACGGCGAACCTCATCGGCGAGTAGGCCCCGGGGGTGTGCACCCGCATCGTCTCGGCGGCCACGTCCTGCCAGGTCGCGCGGCCGGCCCGGACGTGCTCCAGCTGCTCGGGCCGTCGCAGCAGCGCGCCGACCGCGTTGGTGATCAGGGCGGCCGTGGTGTCCTGCCCTCCGGCGATCATGAGGAACAGGGTGCCCAGGAGCTCCTCCTCGGTGAGCCGGTCCTCCTGGTCACGCGCCTGGATCAGCAGCGACGTGAGGTCGTCGCCCGGTTCGGCCCGTTTGGCCTTCACCAGGTCCGACAGCCGGGCGAAGGCCTCCAGGCGGGCCGCCTCGATCTCCCGGCCGCTGATCGTCGTGGCGAACACCGTGTGCAGGGCCGCGCACAGGGCGTCGGTGGCCTCGCCCTGGGCCACCCCGAACAGTTCGCAGATCACCCGCATCGGCAGCAGCTCCGCGAACGAGGCCCGCAGGTCCACGGGCTCCCCCGGCCGGCTCGCCGCGAGCCCGTCGACGAGTTCGGCCGCGATGCGGGCCACCCGTGGCCGCATCGCCTCCGAACGCCGAGCGGTGAACGCCCCCGCCACCAACCTGCGCAGCCGGGTGTGCGAGTCGCCGTAGGCGAAGAGCATGTTCTCGTTGATCACCCAGGGGTAGAGCGGCCACTCCTCGGTGATGCGTCCCTCGATCAGCTCCGGCCAGTGCCGACGTGCGTCCTTCGACACCCGGGGATCGGTCAGCAGCCGCTCCACCTCGCGCTGCCGCAGCACCGCCCAGGCGACCACGCCCCCCGGCAACTCCACGCGCACAGCGGGTCCTTGGGCCCGCAGCATCGCCGCCTCGCCCGCGAGATCTCGCCCGGTCACGTCCAGGGCGTAGGGGCAGGCTGTCGTATCCATCGTCGAACTCCCAGGGTCGGTCCTGCAGTCGGCCTGCGACCGGTCGGGAGGAGGGGGCGTTCCCCGCCTCTCGGCCGAGGACGCGGAACCACGCCTCCGGACAACCGTTCGCCCCGGACCCCTCCCCCTGCCGCCCCACCCTCAACCACCGACCCGCACGCGCCTGCTGCCCCACGCCTACCGCCGGGCCGGCCCGTGCCCGGTCGCCGCCTCACACACCCCCGTGCGAGTCGGGGCGCGCCGGCAGCCCGGCGACCTGCGTGCGCTGCGGTGGGGCCTCACCGGACGAGGCCCCGCCGGTCAGCCGGCGGCCCGGGGCTGTCCCGTCGGCCAGCTGGCCTTCACGGCCTCCTCGTACACCCGGGCGCCCCGGTCGGCGGCCGTGTCCAGCTGCAACAGCACGGCGGGCACCGCGACCCCGGCCAGCAGGTGCCGCTGAAGGTCCGCAACCCGCTCCGGCAGGTCCGCATGCCCCGTCATGATCTTGGACAGCACCTGGACCCCGGTGAACGCCCCCACGAACATCCGCGCGGCGGCCCTCACATCAACGTGCGGCAGCAGTTCGCCGCGCTCCTTCGCCCGTCCCAGCAGGTCCGCGTTGTGCGCGATCCACCCGCTCATCGGGGCGCGCCGGTCCAGCCCGTCCGTCGGCGCCCCCTGGTCCACGGTCAGTCTGATGCTTCCCTGGACCAGCGGATCGCCCACCGACAGCAGATGCGCCAGGACGAACGCCTCGTCCAGCCCCTGCTGCAGCAGCAGCTCCCGTGCGGGCACGGCCGGGACGGTCTCCAGCTGACCGGCCAGCACGGCCTGCGCCAGCTCCTCCTTGGAGGAGAAGTGGAAGTAGAGCGCCCCCTTGGTGACGCCGGCCCGCGCGAGGATCTCCGCGATCGTCGCAGCCTCGTATCCCACCTCGGCGAACACCGCCGCGGCCGCGACGAGGACGGCCCGCCTCGTCCGGACGGCCCGTTCCTGCAGCGCCACGCCCCACCTCCGAGGTAGCTCCGGCGAATCCGGCTCGAAAATATACCGACAGGTCTGACTCCTGCCACCTCGCCGCCGCATGTCCGCCATCGCACCGGCGCCCCATCCGGCTGCCCGTCGCCGCGGGCTCCGACGCCGCAACCGCCGGACCTCGGGCGTGAGTTCGCCACACCCGTTCCGGGCGGGCTCCGGCGGCCCGGGGACCCCCCAAAACACGCCATCGGCGGCCGGTCGGATTGCCGGTTTCCGACTTGATGAGAAAACCGGTAGGTCCGTATCTTTTGGCGGACGGTGCAACCAGAGGTACCGGTGTGCGGATCCGCGACAACGGGGAGTGGTCATGGCCCTTCTGGCATTCCACGGCGCAGAGCGTCCCGCCGGGCCGCACCGCAGCGGTCCCCGCCCCCTCGCCGACGCGGCCGACGGCCCGGCGGGGGACGACATCGCGACCGTCCGCGAGCTGACCCGGCTGCTGTTCGACCAGGACGGCGAACGGGAGCGCGTCCACTCCCCGTGGCGCCGCCTGATCGCGAGAGACGACTTCCGTCACCGGCCCGGCCTCACCCCCGAGGAGCGGGCCGCGCAGTCCTACGCCTGGCTGCGTCTGGTCAACGACCTGCTGGCCGACCCCGCGTCGCTCGCGACCGACCCGGCCCTCCTCACCGCGCTGCACGAGTGGGCCGCCATCGTGGACGGCGGCGGCGGCCTCACCACCGTCGCCAGCATCCACTACAACCTCTTCCTCGGCAGCCTCCTCGACCACGACGACGAACCCTCGAGGGACCTGACCGAGTTCACCGCGCTGCGACGCACCGGAACCTTCCTGTGCACCGAGGTCGACCACGGCAACGACGCCTTCGCGCTGGAGACCACCGCCCGTCTCGACCCCGCGACGGGCGGGTTCCTCCTGCACACCCCCCACCCCGGCGCCGCCAAGTTCATGCCCAACACCAGCACACTGGGCGGCCCCAAGAGCGCCGTCGTGGCCGCGCGTCTGCTCGTCGGCGACCGCGACCACGGAGTGTTCCTCTTCCTGACCCCGCTCACCGACCTCGACGGGCCGCTCCCCCACATCACGGTGACACCCCTCCCGCTGCGTCCGAACGCCCCCGTCGACCACTGCCTCACCTCCTTCGACCACCTCCCGCTGCCGCGCCGGGCCCTCCTTCAGGGCGAGCACGGGCGACTGGGTCCCGACGACTCCCTCACCAGCAGCCTCGGCAACCGCCGTAAACGCTTCCTCACCTCGATCTCCCGGGTCACCGTCGGCAAGCTGTGCATGAGCGCCGCGGCCGTCGGAGCCTCGCGCGCGGCACTCGCCATCGCCGTCCGCTACGGCGACCACCGGCACGTCAGCGGAGCCCGGCCCGGTCAGCGGCTGCCCATCAACACCCATCGCACCCACCACAGCAGGCTGCTCCAGGGCGTCGCGACCAGCTACGCGATGACACTCCTGCACCGCTCGCTCACCGCGCGGTGGAGCAGCCACGACCCCGCGGACCGACCCCGTCTCGAACGCCTCGTCGCGCTCGCCAAGGCCTGGATCACCTGGGAGGCGCGCACCATCGCGTTCGAGGCGCGGGAGCGCTGCGGGGCACAGGGGCTCCTTCCCGCGAACCACCTCGCCGGCTTCTCCGAGTACATCGAGGGGACCATCACGGCGGAGGGCGACAACCTCCTCATCACCACCAAGGCCGCCGCGGAACTGCTGCACCAGCCGCCGGTCCTGCCCACCCCGGACGCCGGGCCGCCCGTCCTGACCAACCCCCGTCATCTGCGCAACCTGCTCGCCCGCACCGAGCAGGCCTTCCACGACCAGGCACACCGGGCCCTGCGTCATGGGCCCTCGCGCGACCCGCAGGCCCGCTGGAACACGGCCTCCGCGCCCGCGCTGCAGAAGGCGCAGAGCCACATCAGGCTGCAGGCCGCGGACGCCCTCCTGGCCGCCCTGGCCCGCACGACCCACGAGCCGGCCCGCCGCCTCCTCACCGAGGTCACCACCCTCTTCCTGCTCACCCACCTCGCCCCGCACACCGGCATACTCCTCGCCGACGGCCACATCGACCCGGGTCATGTGCACGGGCTGCCGGACGCCGTCGACGCTGTCACCCACAGCCTCCAGCCCCATCTCGCCACCCTGACCCGGGCCTTCGACCACCCGCCCGAGTACCTGGACGCCCTGCCCCTCCTGCACAAGCCCGGCGGGACGGCGACAGCCTGAGCGTGATCCGGACGGTGTGTCACGTCACCACCGGACGAAGTGCCCGCGGGCTGCGGCGGACCGGGCACGCGAGGGGCACACCGACGGCATGTGCGCCGCCGGACGCGACCGCGGTCAGGGCTGGTCGAACCAGGCCAGGGCTGCGATGCGCCAGCCCTCGGCGGTGCGGACGAACTGGAAGGTCTTGGTCCCGCCGCCCTCGAACGGCTCCCCGTCCAGGATCCCGGACTTGCAGTACTCGCCGAGCCTCGACGCGATGTCGCCGACGATGTCGGTGCGTTCGGAGGTCTCCCACTCGGCGAACTCCACCAGCCGGCCCTCGGTCAGCAGCCGTCTGCGAGGCTCGATGAACTCCTCGACGGTGAGGACCGTGAACTCCGGACCGGTCTTCACCACCACGCCGGCCGGTAGAACCAGCCTGCGGATGCGTGCCACGTCAGGAGTCCTGCCGCCCCGGTTGTCGAAGGCACCGAAGAACTCGGCGGTCAGCGAGTCGATCTCGGACTTGGACATCGCGCGACGGTAACACGACCCCGTGCGCCGAGGGCCTGGTCGTCGGCGACGGCCGCCGCTCGGACCGGTCGGCCCGCGCGGCATCCGGCTGGTGCCGCGACTCCTCACCCTCGACATCCACCTCGCGCGTCGACCCGGCCCTGGTCACGTCGGCAGCGCCCCGGCGCGGCCGGTCGGCCCGGGTGATTCCGGTCGTGCGGGGCAGGGGGACGGCCGTCCGTCAGGTGGCGGTGTATCCCAACTGCCGGCGCATGTACGGGGTCATGAGGGTCTTCGCCTTGGCGAGGACGGAGGTGCGGCCGCCGAGCACCGCGCTCTCGCCGCCCGGCACGGGCAGCAGCGTCAGTCCGTCGGTCTGGCCGAAGGGCACGATCAGCGGCGTGCGCTGGAGCGGCCGGTAGAGGCGGGGCTCCCTGCGGTGCCTGCCGGGACTCTGCAGGTAGCCGCGGATGTTGTGGGCGGCGAGGTCGGCCTGGGCGAGCGCGGCCGGGGTGATCTTGAGCTCGGTCGCGTCGTTGACGTCGCCGACGGCGAACACGTCCGGCCGGCCCTCGACCCGCAGCCGGCGGTCGACCTTGACGTGCCCGGCCGGGTTCAGCCAGTCGCCGAGTCCGGCCAGGCGCAGCCACAGGGTGTTGGGGGTGGTGCCGGTCGCCCAGAAGGAGAGGTCGGCTTCGAGGACGCCGCCGTGCGCGTCGCGGTAGGCGGCGAAGTCGTTTCCGCGGGACATGAACGAGTCCAGCCGGACCTCGACGTCGTGCGACTCCAGCCAGGCCTGCGCCTTGCGGCCGGCACGTTCGCTGCCCGTGGAGTGCAGCAGCGCGGGCCCGGAGTGCGCGAGAGTGACCCGGGCGTCCGGCCGGGCCAGGCGTATCTCCGCGCTGAGCTCGACGCCTGAGGGGCCGCCGCCCACCACGAGGACGTGGCTGGCTGCGGCGACGGCACGCTGGTGACCGGCGAACGCCTTGAGGGTCTCCTCGGCGGTGGTCCCGGTGAAGCGGGCCGGTTCGGGGTAGTCGGCGCCGGTGGCGATCACCACCACGTCGTAGGGCAGCCGCTCGCCGGTGGCCAGGACGACCTGCCGTTCGGCGGTGTCGATGCGGACCGCCTTGCCGACGACCATCCGTCCGTCGCGCATCAGCCGGTCGTACGGGATGAACGGGGTGACCGACCATTCGGGACGCACACCGGCGCGGAGGGAGGCGATGCGGTGGAAGAACACGTCCTTGCGGTCGACCAGCGTGACCCGTGCCGTCGCGTCCAGCCGTTTCGCCAGGCGGACGCCCGCATAACCGCCGCCGATCACCACTACGTCGCCGTCGCGCACGCGATTCTCCTGAGCATGGGGGGATGCGAGCGACTCGGCGTGGGGTCCGGCCGCTCGGACTGCCGACGAGCGTAGCGTTTGAAACCTAAAGTTCACGGAGGTAGTTGTGCACGTTCCGTGAAGCCGAGGGCAGAGGGTGGGAACGGCTGTGGCTCGGGGGGCGACCGCCTCCCCGAGC
>NZ_JBMNDR010000157.1:0-9620 GCF_052543235.1 Streptomyces sp. SAS_272
CGGATCCCGCCGGCAGGTACGGCGGCAGTCCGCGCCGCCGCAGTTCCTCGTTCAGCGCCGCGGCCTTGTCACCGTGTCCGCCCTCCTCCCGCCCGAACCACTCCCGCCCGTCCACACTCACCAGATATACGCCCATGCCCCGCAAGGTACCGCCGGCCACCGACAACGCCCCCGGCGGCAAGGGGGCGGCGCCGCAGGCCCGCGCCGAGATGCGGGGTGAGGGGGCGGCGCCGAGCGAGCGACGGGAAGAGGGAAGGCTGATGACAAATTCGGTGAACAAGCGCTTAGATAGTGGGCGGATCACGCTCCCAGCCCGCGCCGACCGCCGGAGGCCCCCGTTGTTCACGTCCGTCGACGATGTCTCCGCCCGGCTCGCCGAAAGCGGGTACCTGGCCTCCCCCGCCGTCGCCACGACCGTCTTCCTCGCCGACCGGCTCGGCAAGCCGCTGCTGGTGGAGGGACCGGCCGGGGTCGGCAAGACCGAGCTGGCCAAGGCCGTGGCGCAGGTGGCCGGAGCCCGGCTGGTGCGGCTGCAGTGCTACGAGGGCGTCGACGAGTCCCGCGCGCTGTACGAGTGGAACCACGCCAAGCAGCTGCTGCGCATCAGCGCGGGCCGGGACGAGACCTGGGACGAGGCCCGCACCGACATCTTCAGCGAGGAGTTCCTGCTCCCCCGCCCGCTGCTGACCGCCATCCGCGGCGACGAGCCGACCGTCCTGCTGATCGACGAGACCGACAAGGCCGACGTCGAGGTGGAGGGACTCCTTCTCGAGGTGCTCAGCGACTTCCAGGTCACCGTCCCGGAGCTGGGCACGATCACCGCGACCCGACGGCCCTTCGTGGTCCTCACCTCCAACGCCAGCCGTGAGCTGTCGGAGGCGCTGCGCCGTCGCTGCCTCTTCCTGCACATCGGGTTCCCTGAGGAGGAGCTGGAGCGGCGGATCGTCCGGCTGAAGGTGCCCGGCATCGACGCGGCGCTGGCCGAGTCCGTGGTCCGGGTGGTGGGCGCGCTGCGCGCGATGGACCTGCGCAAGGCGCCGTCCGTGGCGGAGACGATCGACTGGGCGCGCACGCTCCTCGCGCTCGGCGCCGACGCCCTGGACGAGGACGTCGTGCGCGACAGTCTGGGCGTGATCCTCAAGCACCAGGACGACGTCCTCAAGGCCGGCGCGAAGCTCGACCTGGACGCCGTGTGAGCGCCCGGGTCGCCGACCGGCTGGCCGGCTTCGTCGCCGCGCTGCGCGCCCACGGCGTCCGTGTCGGCACGGGCGAGACCGTGGACGCCGCCGAGGCCGCCGCGGCGCTGGGATTCGCCGACCGGGCGCTGCTGCGCGAAGGACTGGCCGCGACGCTGCTCCACTCGGAGGCCCAGCGGCGGCTTTTCGACACCGTTTTCGACCTGTACTTCCCGCGCGGCGTGGGCGCGCCCGGGGGCGAGCCGGGCGACCGGGACGACCTGCGCGAGCGACTGGCCGCCGCGCTCGCCGAGGGCGACGACGCGATCCTGGGCCGGCTGGCGATCGAGGCGGTCGACGGGCTGGGCGGATACGGGAGTTCACCGGGCGCGGACGGCTGGTCGTCGTACCAGACGCTTGAACGGCTGCGCCCGCAGACGCTGTTGGCGCGGGTCCGGGACGACATGCGTGCGCAGGCCGGCGGTTCCGGCTTCGCCGACCGGCTGTTGGAGGACGAGATCCGGCGTCGCATCGAGGCGTTCCGCGGCCTGGTGGCCGGGGAGGCGCGCCGCCGGGTGGCGGAGCGACGCGGCCGGGACGAGATCGCCCGCCGTGCGGTGGCCCCGACCGCCGACCGGGTCGACTTCCTGTACGCGGGTCAGGACCGGCTGGCCGAACTGCGGCGGACGGTGCAGCCGTTGGCCCGCAAGCTGGCCACCCGGATGGCCGCGCGCCGCCGCCGGGCCGCCCGGGGTTCCATCGATCTGCGGCGCACGCTGCGCGCCTCGCTCTCGACGGGCGGCGTGCCGATGCGGCCCGTGCTGCGCCGCCGGCGTCCGGTCCGCCCCGAACTGGTGCTGCTGTGCGACGTGTCGGGCTCGGTGACCGGGTTCTCCGACTTCACCATGCTGCTGGTGCAGGCGCTGCACGACCAGTTCTCCAAGGTGCGGGTGTTCGCCTTCGTCAACCGGATCGACGAGGTGACCGGTCTGCTCGAACACGGCGCGGCCGATCCCGCGGGCCTCGGCGCCCGCATCCGGGCCGAAGCACAGCTGACGGGCTATCACGGCAGCAGCGACTACGGCGTCGCCCTGGGCGAGTTCGCGGAGCGGTACGGCGCCGCGGTCGGCCCCCGCACGACGGTCTTCGTGCTCGGCGACGCCCGGACGAACATGGCCGACCCGAACCTGGCCGCGCTCGGCCGGATCGCCGGACAGGCCCGCCGTCTGCACTGGCTGAACCCCGAGCCCCAATCCCTGTGGGGCACGGGCGACTCGGCCGCACCCGAGTACGCCGAGCTGGTCGCGATGCACGAATGCCGCAACGCATTCCAGCTCGGCGCGCTCATCGGCCGGCTGCTTCCCGTCTAGACCGGTCGGCCCGGCTGCCTCCCGCCCGGACCGTGCCGGGCGGCCCGCGTCGCTCCGGGCGGGCCCTCAGGCCTCCTTGGCCTTCGCGTACTCCGTGGCCATCGCCCCGGCGAAGTCGTACACGACGCACTGTTCGTCGCCCACGACCCACGCGTCGTGGCCGGGCGGGACCACGAACACGTCGCCGGGGCCGACTTCGCTCTCGCCGCCCTGGTCCATGGTGATGTGCATGCGTCCGGAGACCACATAGCCGTTGTGGTGGATCATGCAGGTGTCCGTGCCCATGACGCCCGCCAGCGACTCGGTCCAGCGCCAGCCGGGTTCGAAGGTCGCCCTGGCGAAGTCGAGCCCGGTCATGTGGACGGCCTCGATGTGGCCGCGGGGGAAATCGCGGCGCTCGTCCGGTTTGTCGAGCGTCTTCACTTCGATCATGACGCTCCTCCCTTCCGGCCGCGCTTGACCACGGCCGGGGGCGGTCTCCCCGGCGGATCTGGACGCCGCCGGCGGGAGCCGCGCCCCTACGCCTCCATCGTCCGCCTGTCCACCGGGGGCCGCCATACGGGGTGTGCCGGCCTCAGACGGCGTCGCCGCACAGCTCGGCGAAGCGGCCGGAGTCGATGTTGCCGCCGGAGACGATCACACCGACGCGCCGGGGGAGGTCGTCGACCCGTCCGGCGAGGAGCGCGGCGAGCGGCGTGGCGCCGCTGGGCTCCACGACGATCTTCAGCCGTTCGAAGGCGAACCGCATGGCGGCGCGGATCTCGTCGTCCGAGACCAGCTCGATCGCGTCGACGAGCCGCCGGTTCACCGAGAAGGTCAGCTCGCCCGGCGTGTGCAGGGCCTGCCCGTCGGCGATGGTGCGCGGCACCGGGATCTCGACCCGGCGGCCCGCCTCCAGGGACCGCTTGGTGTCGTCGCCGGCCTCGGGCTCGACGCCGACCACCCGGATGCCGGGCCGCAGCCCCTTGACCGCGGTCGCGCTGCCGGCCATCAGTCCGCCTCCTCCGACCGGCGCCAGCAGGGCGTCCAGCTCGCCCGCTTCCTCCAGGAGTTCGAGGGCCGCGGTGCCCTGGCCCGCCATGACGTGCGGGTGCTCGTAGGGCGGGATCAGCGCCAGGCCGCGGTCGGCGGCCAGGGCCTCGGCGATGGCGACGCGGTCGCCGGCGTAACGGTCGTAGGTGACGATCTCGACCCCGTAGCCCTCCGTCGCCGCCCGCTTGGAGCGCGGTGCGTCCTCGGGCATGACGATCACCGCGGTCGTGCCCAGTTCCCGGGCGGCCAGGGCGACGGCCTGGGCGTGGTTGCCGGAGGAGTACGCGGCGACGCCCCGGGCCAGCTGTTCGGGGGCCAGCCGGGAGGCCGCGTTGTAGGCCCCGCGGAACTTGAAGGCGCCGACGCGCTGGAAGTTCTCGCACTTGAGCAGGACCTCGGCGCCGACGATCCGGTCGAGGGTCCGGGAGCGCAGCACGGGGGTGCGGTGTGCGACGCCCTTGAGCCGGGCGGCCGCGTCGCGGACGTCGTCGAGGGTGATCGGCAGGGGCGGGGTCGTCACGAGGGTGCTCCTTCAGGGGGTGTCGTCGGCGCCGTCCGCCCCGGTCGCCGGGGTGGCTCTGGCCTGCGAGAGGTAGGTGTAGGCGGAGGCGCGCGAGATGCCGAGGCGGGCGGCGGTCTGCTCGATCGCGCGGCGCACGGCGAACACGCCGCGTTCGTCCAGGCTCCGGAAGAGGGCAAGTCTCCGTGGCCGGTCGAGGCCGGCCCAGGTCTGGTCCTGGCGCAGCAGATGGGCGTCGAGGAGGGCGTCCACGACGGAGTCGATGTCGTCGCCGAACGTGGTCGCCGGCGGGTCGGACGGCCCGGTCGGCGTCCCCGCGAGTGCGGCCAGCACCGCGCGCGCCCGGTCCACCTCGGTGACGTCCACGTTGACGCAGAGGGCGCCGAAGACCGCGTCCGTGGAGTCGCGCAGCACCATCGTGGACGATTTGACCAGTTTTCCGGCGCCGGCGCGGGTGACGTAGTTCAGTTCGTCCGCGGCTGCGTCCCCGCGGGCGAGAACGCGCATGCCGATCTCGCTCATGGCGCCGCCGACCGTCCGTCCGGTCACCGCTCCGGCGACGGCGACGACGGACTTCTCCGGCCGCCGGTAGTCGTGCAGCACCACCTCGCACACCGGGCCGAAGGTCGCCGCGATGCCGTCGACGACGGGGACGAGGGCGCGCAGGATCACGTCCCGTTCCCGTTCTCGCGCCTCTTCCCGGAGGGCCTGCGGATCCTGGGGTTCCATGGATCGATTAGACCATGAGTCCAGCTGTTGGACCAGCCGTCCAGTCAGGCCGGGGCGGCGGAGATGGGCAGCCCCTTCCGGGAGCACCGTCGGCCAAGGGGGTGGTGGGGCCAACTGGCCTTTCCCTAGGATGTGTTGTCGCCCGCGCCAGTCCGTGGCACGGCGGGGACACTGGGGGAAGAGATGCAGCCGGGCAAGCAGCTGTCCACGAAGATCGATGAAACGATCCCGACGGCCGCGCGCATGTACGACCACTATCTGGGCGGCCGGGACAACTACGCGGCCGACCGCGCCGCCTGCGAGGAGCTCGACAAGGTCGTCCCGAGCACGCGTGCCCTCGCGCTGAACAACCGGCGTTTCCTGCAGCGGGCCGTGCGGACCCTGGCGCAGGAGCACGGGATCAGGCAGTTCCTCGACCACGGCTCCGGTCTGCCCACGCAGGACAACGTGCACCAGGTCGCTCAGCGCGTCGACCCGAGCGCGCGCGTCGCCTACGTCGACAACGACCCCATGGTCCTCGTGCACGGCCGGGCCCTGCTGGAGCAGGACGAGCGGACCACCGTCATCCACGCCGACCTGCGGGCGACGGAGGCCGTCCTCGACCACGAGGACACCCGGCGGCTGATCGACTTCTCACAGCCGGTCGCCGTGCTGTTCAACTCGGTCTTCCACTGCATCCCCGACAGCGAGAGCGACGGGCCGCAGGCGGTGGTGCGCCGGGTCAGCGAACGCCTCGCGCCCGGCAGCTGCCTGGTGATGTGCCAGCTGGTCAGCGAGGACGCCGAGGTCAGGGCGTTCGTCACCGACTTCATGGACAAGGCCACCCAGGGCCACTGGGGCCGGGTGCGTCAGGAGAAGGACGTGGCCGCGCTCTTCGACGGCCTGGAGATCCTGCACCCCGGGCTGGTCGAGGTCTCGGCCTGGCGACCGGACACCGAGGTGGCGCCCCGTCAACTCACCCAGGAGTGGATCGAGTTCGGCGGCATCGGCCGACTGGGCTGACACACCCGGGGCGCCTGCCCGTCGGGGAGGCCGCCGTGGGTCAGGGATAGCGCTGCCGCGCGGTCGACTCCAGCAGCGCGACGGACTCGCGCGGGTTCAGCGCCTCGTCGGCCAGCCGGTCCAGGGCGACCCGGTACTCCTCCGTCTCGTCCCGGTCCTCGAGGAAGGTGGCGCTCCTGATCTGCTCCAGATAGACGACGTCGGGCAGGTCGACGCCGGGGAAGCGCAGATAGGTGACCGGTATGGCGGGCGCCGAGGCATGGGTGACGTCCAGCGGCACCACCTGGACGGTGACATGCGGCAGGGCGGCCAGCTCCACCAGGTGGGCGAGCTGCTCCCGCATCACCTCGCGGCTGCCCAGCACCCGCAGCAGCACCGACTCGTCGAGGATCGCCCACACCTGCGGGGCGTCCGGTCGCCGCAGCAGTTCGGTGCGGCGGGTCCGCAGCTCGACCCGGCGCTCCACCTCCCGTGGCGTCGCCGACGGCAGCCCGCGCTCCACGACGGCGCGCGCGTACGCGGGCGTCTGGAACAGTCCCGGCACGTACTGGATCTCGAAGGTCCGGATCGCCGTGGCGGCCTCCTGCAACCCCACCAGCCGGTCGAACCACTCGGGCATCAGCCGCTTGTCGTACCGCTGCCACCACCCCGGCTCCCCCGCCTGCCGCAGCAGTCGCAGCAGCACGGAGGCCTCGTGCTCCTCGGTCTCGTACAACGACAGGAGCGCGCGGACGTCCGCCTCGACGGGCGGCCTGCGGCCCTTGCCGGCCTCGATGCGCGACAGCTTCGCCGGGCTGAACCCGAGGGAGCGCGCGGCCTGCTCCTGGGAGAGGCCGGTGTCCTCCCGGATACCCGCCAGCTGTACGCCGACCAGCATTTTCAGCAAGGTCGGGGCGGGCTCGCCCCGGTTCAGATACGGTTCGAGGCGGGAGACGCGAGGCGACTCGACAGACATCCTGACTCCCCGTGGACCGGCAGACGACAGACCGAAAGTATCGCATCCGAAGCCCTCCAGCCGCACGCGGCAGGGGAATTGGCCCCCTTTCGAGTCCTCCGGAAGCGCCCGGTCTCCCGGCCGGTCCGTCTCCGGCCGGTCGCTCTCCGGCCGATCCGCGCCGACCCGGGCCGCCGCGTCCGCGACCCCCGGGGACTCCCACCGGGCCCTCACCCGGCCTTCACCCCGCCTTCACGCCAGGTGGTCGAACTCCCCGCCCTTGGCGCCGGCCACGAACGCGGCCACCTCCGCCGGGGTGTACACCAGCGCGGGCCCGTCGGGATCACGGGAGTTGCGCAGCGCGACACCTCCCCCGTCGAGGGCCGCGACCTCGACACAG
The DNA here is from genome assembly GCF_052543235.1 of Streptomyces sp. SAS_272. Classification (NCBI taxonomy): domain Bacteria; kingdom Bacillati; phylum Actinomycetota; class Actinomycetes; order Kitasatosporales; family Streptomycetaceae; genus Streptomyces; species Streptomyces sp. SAS_272. Next base: position 7,163 of record NZ_JBMNDR010000157.1, read on the forward strand.
TTGCCCTCGGCGTTGCTGTGGCTGCTCTTGATCCAGCGCACGCCCAGCGAGCTCGCCCGCACTCCGTTCGGCACCGACGGCATCGCACTCTCCTCACTTGTGCGCGCAATTTCCCGTGAAATTGCACGAGGACATCGTCAGCGTGGATAATAGCCCTGTCGTCAACCGCTCTTCCGGCGCCCCGTTCTGACGTCACCTCAGGGAGATGCACCGTGTCATCACCTGCGCAGTTCCGAAGTCATGAGTCCGTCCCCGTCCGCGAATCGACCAGAACCGCCGCCTTGCACCTCTCGGGCAGCGGCGAGGGGTTCGCCCGGGCACGCGACTTCACCCATCGCACGCTGGACTGCTGGTCCCTGGGCCACTGCGGCGACGACGCGATCACCGTCGTCACCGAACTGGCCGCCAACGCGGTCCTGCACGCGCTCCCCCACACCGGGACGGACCGGTACCCCGTGCGACTCAGACTCACCCTGCGGCGCTCGCACCTGGTGTGCGCCGTCACCGATCCGAGCGACAGCCTGCCCGTCTGCCCCCGGTCCACGGACGACCTCCTCGAGCACGGCCGCGGACTGCACATCATCGAAGCCCTCTCGGAGCACTGGGGATGGACCCGCCGCTTCCCCGTGGGCAAGACCGTCTGGGCCATGCTGCCGACCCGCCCCCCTCTCTGATCCCCGACGCCGACCCCTGACTCCCGACATGACTGCCACGAAGAGAACCACCCCGCTCGCAGGCCTGGGACACGTGCCGTGGCCCGACATCAAGGACTCCACCGGCTCCGCCGCGGCCATCCCCTCCCTGCTTGCCACGCTGGCCCGGGGCGACGCCGACAGCGCCGGTCCGGCACTGGGCCAACTGCGGCGACGGATATGCCAGTTCGGATTCGTCGTCGACCAGGCGACGGCGGCGACGGTGCCCTTCCTCTGGGAACTCGTCCGGCTCCCCCAGGTCACCTGCCGCGCGGAGATACTGCGCCTGCTCAAGAGCATCGCGGACGCCCGGCAGTGGGAGACCACCGCCGCCACGTATCCCAAACTGCACCACCACCCCGACGACTACGTGGGGTGGGAGCGCGAGGCCCGCCATGCCGTCCACGCCCAGCGCGACGTGCTGCGTCAACTGCTGCGGGAACCCGACCCCGACGCCGAGATGGTGCGGGCCACCACCGAACTCGCCGCCGCCCTCGACGGCTGAGAGGCCAGGAGCGGCCGGGGGCGCGTCGCGGCGGACGCCTGTCCGCTGTCCCCGCTGCGCGCCCGACCGCTAGGTTGGGCCGCATGAGCAACCTTGACCGTTCGCCCGTGCCGAGCGTGTGCGGCGGCCGCGGCTTCGTCGTCGCAGAGCCCGTCCGCGAGCTGCTGAGCCCCCGCCATGTGCAGCTCGGCGGATCGACGGAGGTACGGCGGCTGCTGCCGAACCTGGGCCGGCGCATGATCGGCGCCTGGGCCTTCGTCGACCACTACGGCCCGGACGACATCGCCGACGAACCCGGCATGCAGGTCCCTCCCCACCCGCACATGGGTCTGCAGACCGTCAGCTGGCTGCACGAGGGCGAGGTGCTGCACCGCGACTCCACCGGCAGCCTCCAGACGGTCCGGCCCCGGGAACTCGGGCTGATGACCTCGGGGCGCGCCATCAGCCACTCCGAGGAGAGCCCGCGCTCGCACGCCCGGTATCTGCACGGCGCCCAGCTGTGGGTGGCGCTGCCCGACGCGCACCGGCACACCGACCCCCACTTCGAGCACCACCCCGACCTGCCCGTCGTCACGGCCCCCGGCCTCGACGCCACCGTGCTCCTCGGCGAGCTCGACGGGGCCCTCTCGCCCGGCACGGCGTACACCCCCCTCGTGGGCGCCGACCTCACGCTCGCCCACGGCGCGGACGTACGGCTGCCGCTCGAACCCGACTTCGAGTACGGCGTGCTGTCGATGTCCGGCGAGGTCCACGTGGACGGCGTCCCACTGCTCCCCGGTTCCCTGCTCTACCTCGGCTGCGGACGCACCGAACTGCGGCTGCGCGCGGAATCCGACGCCGGGCTGATGCTCCTCGGCGGCGAGCCGTTCGAGGAGGAGCTGGTCATGTGGTGGAACTTCGTCGGCCGCACCCACGCCGAGATCGAGCAGGCTCGCGAGGACTGGATGAAGGGCACACGTTTCGGCGAAGTGATCGGCTACGACGGGGGTCCGCTGCCCGCCCCGGAGCTGCCGCCGGGGCCGCTGAAGCCACGCGGAAGGGTGCGCTGAGCACCCCGAGACGCTCCCGACGGGGCCGACGGGGCCGACGGGAAGGTCTGACGGGGGCCTACTAGGGATTGCCTTAGGCCTTCGGGCTCCCAGCCCTGCCGCGACTGACGCATTTTAGGCTTCCCCCGAGTCGATCTGTCGCCGCTCGAAGGGAACCTGATCATGCCCCGCCCCCTGCGGGTAGCCATTGTCGGAGCCGGCCCCGCCGGGAT
>NZ_JBMNDR010000158.1:0-9450 GCF_052543235.1 Streptomyces sp. SAS_272
GCGGCGACCTACCACACCACCGGCACGTGCCGGGCCACCACATCGTGCTTGTAGTTGTAGAAGGCCGCGGTCACCGCACCGGCCCCGACGGGGCCGAGCGCGGCCGCGCGCGCGGCGAAGTTCACGGCCCGGGGATGGGCGATGCCGAGGGCGCCCAGCTCCCGCTTGAGGTCGGGCGAGAAGTAGTGGGCCGCGTGCAGCGAGTTGAGCGGTGACTGGCAGCGGCGGCCGGCTCGCGGTTCGAGGGTGGCAGTAGTCATGCCCGGCACGCTACCGACCGGTCGTTATGCGTCCGCCGCCGGGGACCGGACCGCAGGGGTGGCGAGCCTCGCCGGCAGGGCCGGACGGGGTGTGGTAACGAGTGTTACCATGCCTGTATGGCGAAGACACAGCTGGGTGCGCGCGTGGACGAGGACGTGGCGGAACTCGCGAAGAAGCGCGCCGCCGATCTGGGGCTGAGCGTGGGGGACTACCTCGCCCGGCTCGTCCAGGACGACGCCAGCGGCCTGCGCGCCCGTGCGGTGGACGCGGCTGCGCGCTTCCTGGCCGAGCACCAGTCGGTCTTCGACGACGCCGAGGACGCCGAGCATGCTGCCCGGCAGACGTCTCCCGGAGCGCGCGCCGCCTGATGGACCTGCACATCGACGTTCCGTGGATTTTGCAGGTCGCCGAGGCCGCCGGCGCGAACGACCCGGCCCCCGACGACTACGGCGTCCCCGTCTCCGCGGTGGCCCGGCACCGGGCCGAACTGTTCGAACAACCCGTCTACGACGGCCACTACGCCAAGGCCGCCGCGCTGGTGCACACGCTGGGCCGGTGCCGCTGGCTGGAGCGCTCCAACATGGCGGTGGCCGCGGCCACCGGCGTCATGTACCTCGAGGCCGCCGGCATCCCCGTCAAACCCGCCCGCGAGGACGCCGTCGCCCTCAAGGATCTGCTCCTCGACCCCGCCTGCACCGCCGGAAGCATCGCCGCACTGCTGCGGACCTGGCCGACCGCCACCTGAGCCTCGGGCGTCGCTCGGACGCGGCGATGTGGCCGCGGTCACCGCATGAGCTGTGTGAAAGGGGGCAGCTGCCTCTATACGCACAGAAGTCACCCAGTGCCCAACGCCGCGCACGGGTCGCTCACGCACGACGGGTAAGGAACTGCAGTGGCTGACGTACAGACCGGGGGGCAGCCCCAACCATCCGGGTCCGGGGAACTCCGCACGGCAGGTCTGCCCGCCCAGGTCCGCCAGGACCTGACGCGCAGGCTGAAGCGGAACAAGCGTCCCTTCCGCGACGAGGACGTGCAGGTCGTCGAACCGCCCCTGCTGCGGCGAGCGGTGGGCGCCTCGGCGCTCGGCAACTGCATGGAATGGTTCGACTTCGGCGTCTACAGCTACCTCGCGGCCACCATCGGCAAGGTCTTCTTCCCCGGGGCGTCGCCCGCGGCGCAGGTGATCTCGTCCTTCGCCACCTTCGCGGCGGCGTTCGTCGTACGCCCGCTGGGCGGCCTGGTCTTCGGCCCGCTCGGGGACCGCCTCGGACGGCAGAAGGTGCTCGCCACCACCATGATCATGATGGCGGTCGGCACCTTCGCCATCGGCCTCATCCCCAGCTACGCCACGATCGGCATCGCCGCGCCCGTCCTGCTGCTGCTCGCCCGCATGCTGCAGGGGTTCTCCACCGGCGGCGAGTACGGGGGCGCGACCACCTTCGTCGCCGAGTACTCGCCCGACCGCCGTCGGGGCTTCCTCTCCAGCTGGCTCGACTTCGGCACCTTCGTCGGCTACGCACTCGGTTCCGCTCTGGTCACCGCCCTGAACCTCGCCCTCAGCGACGCGCAGATGCTCTCCTGGGGCTGGCGCATCCCGTTCCTGATCGCCGGCCCGCTCGGAGTGATCGGTCTGTACATGCGGCTCAAGCTGGAGGAGTCGCCCGCCTTCCAGCAGCAACTCGACGAACACGAGCAGAGCCTGGCCAAGGAGTCGGCGGGCACCGAGTTCAAGACCATCGTCAAGGACCACTGGCGCGGCCTGCTCATCTGCACAGGCCTGGTGCTCCTCTACAACGTCACCAACTACATGGTCACGGGCTTCCTGCCCACCTACCAGACGGAGACCCTCGGCCGCTCCAGCACGTCCGCGGACGTCCTCGTACTCATCGGCATGATCTGGATCGTGCTGCTGATCACCTTCCTCGGCAGGCTCAGCGACCACGTCGGCCGACGCCCCCTGTACGGCTACGCGGCGGCGGGCATGATCCTCCTCGCCGTTCCCTCCTTCCTGTTGATCAAGATGGACGGGACCTGGCCGCCGGTCTTCGGCGTGCTGATCCTGTCCACTCTGCTGGCGTGCTTCGCCGCGCCGAGCGCCGCGACGCTGCCCGCGCTGTTCCCGACGGCCGTCCGCTACGCCGCGATGGGCATCGGCTTCAACTTCGCGGTCGCGGCGTTCGGCGGCACCACCCCGCTGGTCACCGAGGCGCTCGTGAGCCTCACCGGAAACGACCTGATGCCCGCCTTCTACCTCATGGCGGCCGGCGTCATCGGGCTGGTCACGGTCCGCTTCCTGCCCGAGAGCGCCCAGGTGTCCCTGCACGGCTCCCAGCCCATGGTGGGATCCAAAAAGGAACGCCGCGAACTCATCGCCACCTCGCAGGAGCTGTACCGCGTCGGCCGGGAGACGGCCGGCCGGCGCTGATGCGCCTGGAGGCGGGCGCGCCGTCAGAACCAGTGCAGGCAGTGCGGGGCGCGGTCGGCGCGGAACAGCGCGTCGGCGAGGGCGGCCGCGCCCGGGGTACGGGCCCGGATGTGCCCGGCGCGCACCAGCGTGCTCGGGGCGGTGCCGCCGAGGTAGACCGAGCCCAGGTCGCTCACGTCCAGGGACAGGTCGGGCTCCCGGTCCGTGGGGACGCAGTCGGCCTTGCCGTTCTCGACGGTCAGCAGGTAGCGGCCGCGCTCGCCGAGGAAGGGGTCGTCGACGTCCAGGACGAGCTCGCCGTCCATGAACCAGCCGCGAGCGGTCAGCGCACGCGGGACGTCCAGCAGCCGCACCCAGAGCCAGTCGGTGTCGTCGCTGACCCGGCCCGCGCGGAAGTCCGTGAACTGCCAGCGCAGCGGGTGCCCGGGCGGGAAATGCCTGAACACCACCTGGGAGACCAGGTCGTGGCCCAGTGCGAACCGGGCCAGAGCCGTGAAGACGGCATCGTCCACGGCGATGATCTCGTCCACCGTCAGGGTTTCGGGGTCGCCGACCGCGTAGCTCGCGTACCCGTCCGGGACGCCGTCGGCGTCCCGGTGGACGGCGACATGACGCGCCGCCGGAGCGATCGGGGGCTGCCCCGCACCCAGGGCCCACCAACGGTGCGGCCGGGACAGCGCGCCGGGCTGCGCGCGGCGGTACCGGTCGTACACCTCTTCCAGGATCTCGCCGCACTCGGCGCGCCGCAGCACCTCGAGCGAGCCGGTGTCCGAACCGGTCGGCGAGCCGGTCGCCGGACCGTCGGCCGCTGCGCGCGCCCGCGGGAGGGCGAGGGCGCCCTGGTGGCGCGGCACGGTCAGCCGCTGCGTGTAGGTCGCGGGCCCGTAGCCGAACCGGCGGTAGATCAGGGCCTCGGAGGCCAGCAGTACGGAGAGGAACTCCCCTCGGCCCCGCAGCTCGGCGAGCTGATGGCGCATCATGGCGCTGAGCACGCCCTGGCGCCGGTGTGAGGGCAGGACCCCGACGGCGCTGATTCCGGCGGCCGGCGCGACGATCTCACCGGGCAGGGTGAGCTCGAAGGAGTACGCCGCGGCCGTGCCGACAGGCCGCCCGTCCGCCGTCACGGCGAGGAGGCCGCGGTCCAACTCCAGTGCCGACCACCAGACTCCGCGCCCCTCGGTCGAGGCCTCCGGGAAGCGCCCGAACGCGGCATGGAGCGTGTCGACGAAAACGTCGAGGTCCTGGTCGTTCGTAGGACGGATCTCCATCGCTGCCGCTGCCTCCCCGTGACGTCGACACCACGAGTCATGGCGTCCCGCCACAGTGCAGCCGCCACCCATCGCCAGGTCAAGCCGATTAACAGCCGGGCGCCCGGACCGGACCGGATCGGCGCGGGGGCTCATATCCAGGTGTCGAGCCACATGCGGGCGTGCCAGTCGGCGTACGGAATGGTCAGCCCGGTGTAGATCGGGAAGAAGTAGATGAAGTTCCAGGCGATGAGCAGCACCAGCACGCCTGCGGCGACCGCGCCCCAGGTGCGCCGCCTTTCGTCGGCGCCCGGCGGACCCATCAGCGCGCCCAGCGTCATCGCCACGGCCAGGCACAGGTACGGCACGAACACGACGGCGTAGAAGGCGAAGACCGTCCGGTCCTGGTAGAGGAACCACGGAAGGTACCCGGCCCCCACCGCGCACAGGACGGCGCCCGCCCGCCAGTCGCGGCGCAGCGCCCACCGGAACAGCAGATACACCAGTGCGCAGCAGGCCGACCACCACAGCAGCGGGGTGCCCAGAGCGAGAACCGCCTGCGAGCAGTCGGACGCCGTGTGGCAACCGTCCCGGCCGGCCTTCGGCGACTGGTAGGAGAACAGCACCGGACGGCCGAGAACGAGCCAACTCCAAGGATTGGACTCGTACTTGTGGAAGGTGTCCAGTCCCACGTTGAACCGGTAGACGGCGTGCTCGTAGTGCCAGAGGCTGCGCAGGGGGGCGGGTATCCACGACCACGTGCCGCCGCGACCGTCCGCCCAGTGCCGGCCGTAACCGTCGTCGGACAGGAACCAGCCGGTCCAGGTCACCAGATAGGTCACCACGGCGACGGGAACGAGGGACAGCAGCGACCAGCCGAGATCCTTGCGCACCACCGCGCGGTACGGGCGGTGGGCCCCCGCTGTACGGCGGGCGCCGACGTCCCACAACACGGTCAGGACGACGAAGAAGACGAGGAAGTACAGGCCGTTCCACTTCGTCGAGGCCGCCAGTCCCAGGAAGAGGCCGGCTGCCAGGCGCCACGGACGCAGGCCCGTCCCGGCTCCGGCAGCGGCGTCCTGGTCCGGTCCGGTGCGGCCGTCAGGCCCCACCGGCAGTGCTGCCGCGAGCCGCGCCCGTGCCCGGTCCCGGTCGATGAGCAGGGCGGCGAAGGCCGCCAGCACGAAGAACATGACGATGAGGTCGAGCAGAGCGACGCGGCTCATCACGAGGTGCAGGCCGTCCAGCGCCATCAGGACGCCGGCCAGGCATCCCAGCACCGTCGAACGGAACAGACGCCGTCCTGCGCGGCACAGCATCAACACCGACAGCGTGCCCAGTACCGCCGTCATGAAGCGCCAGCCGAACGGATCGAGACCGAACGTCCCCTCGCCGAGGGCGATCACCCACTTGCCCGTCGGCGGATGCGCGACGAACGCGCCCGCGTCGCTCAGGGGGATCGTCTGCGGGTCGGCCAGGATCTGCGGGTCGGCGGACTTGCGGTCCGGCCAGGTGCCCTCGTACCCGAGCCGCAGCATGGCCCACGCGTCCTTGGCGTAGTAGGTCTCGTCGAAGACGAGATCGTGCGGCCGGCCGAGGCGCCAGAAACGGATCACCCCGGCGAAGAGCGCGACGAGCACGGGACCTGCCCAGCCCGTCGCCTTCGCGGCACGCAACGCCCGAACGGGGCTGAGACCCAGGCGCTCCCAGGCGCGCGTGCCCGGCTCCGGGAAGGGCGGAACCAGACGCTTACGGACGTCGCTCGGGGGACGTGCCGCATACCCGAACAGGCGCAGACGGTCGGTCCAGTCGCTGGGCGCGGTCGTCGAGCGCGTGCCGTCGAGCATGGCGGTGAGGTGGTCCTTCGAGAGTGGGCCGGTGGCCGCCGGTCGCTGGTCGGCCGACGGGGCTTGGGGTGAGCCCGGAGGCTAGCAGCAGCTCACCGACGACGAACGCCTGCATCCCGAACTGCCCCCGCCGCACGGTGTCGAAGGACGGACGGCCGGACGCGGACGGACGGGCGGACGGGCGAGTGGACGGGGTGGTGAAGGCAGGGGACTTGAGGTTGTCGGCGGGCTCATCGGGGATCTCGTCGTCCGTCGGTACGGCCCCGCACGTCTGCGGTGCACCTCAGCGGGCACCCGAAGAGCCAGGACGACAGGGAGGACATCGTGAGCGAACACGGCGCACACCGCGTGCCGACCGCGGGCCACACCGCGGACGACGACCTGACCGGATACCAGGTGGACGCCACGGACGGTCACCTCGGCAAGGTCAGCAAGTACTCCAGGGATTTGGGCCCGCGGTTCCTGGTGGTGCACACCGGCCCCTGGGTTCTCGGCAAGGACGTGGTGATCCCCTCGGACGCCGTCATGGGGGTGGACCACGACGCCCGCATCGTGCAGTTGTCGAGGACGAAGGCGCAGGCCAAGTCCGCGCCCGTCTTCGACGAAGCCACGCACCTGGGCGATCCGCGGCACCGCGACCAACTGGGCGGCCGGCACGGAGCCGGGCACTGACAGCCGCGCCCGCACCTCTCGGCGGGTGCGGGCCGCCGGTCTGGACGTAGGGCCGGACGGCCACGGTGACCGCCGTGTCGAAGACGTTCGCTCCTGCCGGGGACGGCAGTCCCAGGACCCGGTCGAGCACGCGGCTCAGGAGGCCGCACCCGCGGTGCGCGGGACGGCGAACTGCGCGTCCCGGGCGGCGAAGGAGACGATCAAGGGAGCCTTGGACACCACCCGGGTGGGATCGGTGTCCTTGAGCATCAGACGGATCGTGTCCTGGTCGCCGCCCACCGAGCAGCCCGATGCCGGCAGGACCGGCAGTCCGTGCGCCGGACCCACGGCGTGACTGCGGGCCGCCAGGGTGATGGGAGACGCCGGACCCGGCCCTGTCGACCACAGACGAACGGCACCCGAACATTCCGACGATGTGCACATCTGAATGCTTCGCCGGTTCGCCCGTTGAACGGCTGGGCGCGCCCCCGCGTACCAGTCCACTGCGGGGGCGCTGTGTCGTCCCGCGCACGGGAAGAGCGGGTCGGGGGACGTCCGCCGGTCGCGCCGACTGCGGCACGCGGCGACCGCGGGGCACGCCGGCGCGCGACAATGCGGTGTCCGAGGAAAGAGTTGAAGGATTTCAGTGGATTCGAGCCGTGCGGTCCGTAGCGCTCTCGCTCCAGCCGTCCCGCCGGGGCGGGAGAAGAAGGCGAGCGGGTCGCCCGTCCGCCGGCAGGTACAGGGCCTCGACGGTCTCCGGGGGCTGGCCGCCCTCTACGTGGTGCTGTTCCACTGCTGGTTGTACACCTTCCCCGGCTATCCCGACAGCTCGGCCCCCCGGTGGCTGGACGGACTGATGTACGGCCGCCTGGCGGTCGTCTTCTTTCTGGTGCTGTCCGGATTCTCCCTGGCGATCTCCCCGGCGCGTCACGGTTGGCGGTCGGAGGGCGTCGCCGAGTACCTGCGGCGGCGCGCCTGGCGGATCCTGCCCCCGTACTGGGCGGCGCTGTGCATGAGTCTGGTCATCGCCTGGTTCGTGGTGCCGGCTTCGCATTCCGGACCGCCCACCGGATGGTCGATCGTGGTCTACGGCCTCCTCGGTCAGGACGTCTTCACGGCGCCGACGCCGAACGGCGCGTTCTGGTCGATCGCAGTGGAGGCGGAGCTGTACGTCGTCTTCCCGCTTCTGCTGTTCGTGCGGCGCCGGTCGAGCGCGGCGGTGCTGGTCGTCCTGGTGACCCTTCCGGTGGTGGTCCGTGGCCTGATGGCGCCGGGCGGAACGCCGGTGGAGGGCGACAACTGGCTCGCTCCGCATCTCGCGCCCGTGTTCGTCGCCGGCATGGTGGGCGCCGGAGTCGTCGTCGCGTCGGACCGGGTGCGACGTCTGCCCTGGGGATGGTTCGCCGTCCTGGCCGCCGTGCCCGTTCTCGCCCTCGGCGTCGTCAAGGGTTCCGTGTGGACGCTGACGCACTACTTCTGGGTGGATCTCGCCGTCGCCCCCGCCATGACGATGCTGATCGTCGCCGTGGCCACCGGCAGACCCGCCGTTCTCGTACGACTGCTGACCGCACGTCCCGTGCGGGGTCTCGGTGAGTTCTCCTACAGCCTTTACCTGATCCATCTGCCGATCGTCCTGGCCGTCATCCGGCGGGTGGCCCCGCATTACGTGGCGCCGGGCCTGCCCGCCTTCTGGTTCACGATCGCCCTCGCCCTGCCGGTTTCGCTGCTCGCGTCCTGGCTTTTCTCCAAGCTTTTCGAGCTGCCTTTCAAGCGGAACAGATCCTGGAACTCCATGGTCGAAGCGGGGCGTTCCCACTGGGCGGGCAGGGGTGCGGGAAACCGTCGGCGGCTGTGGGGCGGGCAGGCTCGCGAGACCCGTCCGACCGACGAGGCCGGGACGAGCAGCACTCATTCGGCTCGGCCCATGGTCACCGTGCGAGCCTCGGCGTCGAGCTCGTCGAAGGACTGTTCCCAGGAGCCGCAGGGCCGGTGACGCCCCACCGGGGCGGCCCCGGTGGAGTCCTGACCACGCGCCGGTCGACGAACGGCGGAGGGCCATCGGGCCCCGCGCCGGCGGGCGGGTCTCCTACGCCCACGGGGGGACCGCCCGGGGGGACGGAAATCCGAGGTTCAGCCGAGCTGTTCACTCGTGCGAGTTGTCCTTGCCGCAGGATTGCTCGCCATCTGCATGCCGACGTCATATGCGGAGCAGCCTCCGCGCATGGACAATCCTGCATGCGACGGAACGCCGTCGGCAGAGGGGATCCGGTCCGGACCCGAGATCGTCTTCACGGCGGACTTCACCTCCACCCGTCAATGGGTGGCGGGGCGTTCGTGGGCGTATCCGAACGGCGGACCGGTCAACCCCGGTGACAACAAACTCGATCACCTCACCGCTGATCCCTCCTACAGCCGCTCGGGCACCTTCCGTGCCACCCGCCGCGCGGACGGCTTCTGGAAAACCGGCCTGCTCACCACGGAGGGGAGCGAGGAGGACTTCACCGTCCGCACGGGGGACGTGCTCGAGGCGCGGGTCAGGTTGCCGCGTGAGGTCGGCGCCTGGCCGGCCATCTGGACCTGGCGGGACGGCGGCCAGGAGATCGACGTCTTCGAGTACCACCCCGACAACCCCGACCTCCTGGAGCTGACCAACCACGTTCGCGGCGGCAACCTCTACTACCGTGACCCCGCCGTCCGCCCCGGAGCATGGATCGACCTGCGCGTCGAGTTCGGCTCCCGGTCCGTGGCCTGGTGGGTGAACGGCAGCAAGGTGTTCGCCGACCGCCGTGGCGTGGGACGTGCCTGGCACGCCTATCTCATCGTCAACCTGTCGGTCTGCGCGGGCCGCTATCACCCGGGGCCGGCTGCGCAGGTGAAGGAGTTGTCGTACGAGGTGCGGGACCTCGTGGTGCGGCGACCGGCCGCGCTTGTGGAAGAGGAGTCCGACGAACCGGAGGCTCTGGCCGGGGGCGACGGACCGCCGTGACGTCAATCTGCGCTGCGCTCCGCAGGAGAT
>NZ_JBMNDR010000159.1:0-9295 GCF_052543235.1 Streptomyces sp. SAS_272
ACAAGGCGTCACCCTCCACCCGGCCTCCGAGCCCGTCCACCCCGACCTGCCCACCTACCCCTTCCAAGGCACCCACCACTGGCTCCACACACCGACAGGGACCTCGCGAGGCGCGTCCGGCCTGGGCGCGGTTCCCACCCCGCATCCCTTGCTGGGTGCGGCCGTGGAACTGCCCGGCACCGAGACCGTGGTGTTCACCGGCCGGCTTTCGGCGGGCAAGCCCGCGTGGTCGGCGGAAGAGCACACCGAGCGCGGGGAGCGAGAACTGGACTGGCTCGCCGCGGAGTTGGCGCTCTCGGCCGGCGCGCAGCTGGGCAGGAGCCGGCTGCGCACCCTGACCGCGCAGGCGCCGTTCGTGCTGCCGGGGTCCGGCGCCGTTCAGGTCCGCGTCACGGTCGGCGGGGGTGGGGAGCCCGGCGTACGCACGGTCTCCGTGCACTCCCGGCGCGGCGACGACGTCCTGGGGCTGCCCTGGACCTGCCACGCGACGGGTGAACTGGTCGCAGCGGCGGCCGAGCCGGACTGGGATCTCGAGGCCTGGCCGCCCGCAGACGCCCTCCCGGTGCCCGAACCCGAACTGCGCCTGGATCACCGCACGCTGCACTCCGCCGTGCAGACCGTGTGGCGACGGGACGGCGAGGTGTTCGCGGACATCCGCGTACCGGACGCGCTGCGTGAGGAGGCACGGCGGTTCGGACTCCACCCGGCGCTGGCACAGGCTCTGCTCAGCCTGGCGGGCATGACGGGCGTCGCGCCCGAGGCTGACGCGTCCTGGCGGGTACAGGCCTGGGGAGAGGTCTCGCTGCACGCGTCCGGCGCCTCCGTCCTGCGCGCCCGGCTCTCCCCGGGACCGGACGGCTCGGTGTCGCTCGCCGCTGCCGACGCCACCGGATCCCCTGTCCTCTCGGTCCCGGCCCTGCGGCTCGCACCCGTCGTGCGTGAGGAGCTCAGGGCCGCGGACGTGGCGCAGCAGGACAGTCTGTTCGGCATCGAGTGGACCGTCGTGGACACGCGGGCGAACACCGCCGACTCCGACGGCACATGGGCCATCGTGGGCGAGGACCGTGTGCGCATGCGGTCCTCGCTGATGACCGCGGGACGCTACACGGAGACGTATCCGGACCTGACGGCGCTGGCAGCCGCCGTGGAGGGGGGCCGACATGTCCCCGACGTCGTCGTGGTCCCCTTCCTGGAGCAGTACGGCGAGCCGGCCGGGCGGGAACTGGCGGACGCCGTCCACGCCACCACGGCCCGTGCCCTGGAGATCGCCCGTGCGTGGGTGAGCACACCGGCCTTCGACCGCTCCCGGCTGGTGTTCCTCACCAGTGGCGCGGTCCCCGCGGTGGCCGGGCCCGACGACACGTCACCGCTCGACCTCGCGGGAGCCGGCGTCTGGGGACTGATCCGCAGCGCGCAGACGGACTACCCGGACCGGTTCGTGCTCGTGGACACCGACCTTGCCAAGCCCACCTGGCGCGCCCTGGACCGCGTGGCGGCCTCCACGGAACCGCAGTGGGCGCTGCGCGGGCGGACGACGCGGGTCCCGCGGTTGGCCCGCCTCGTGCCGGGCAGCGCTCTGCCGAGACTGGACGTCGGCCCGGACGGTACGGTGCTGGTCACCGGCGGGACGGGCATGCTGGGCTCGGCCGTCGCCCGCCACCTGGTGGCCGAGCACGGTGTGCGGGATCTGCTGCTGACGAGCCGTCAAGGTCCGGACGCGCCGCACGCGGCGGTCCTGGAAGCCGAACTGACGCAGCTGGGGGCCCGGGTTCAGGTGGCTGCCTGCGACATGGCGGACCACGAGGCCCTGGCCGCCCTGCTCAAGGACCGGCGGATCGGCGCCGTGGTGCACACGGCCGGCGCGGCGGACGAGGTGAGTCTCCCGTCTCTGACGGCGGAGCGCCTGAGCAAGGTGCTGCGCCCCAAGGTGGACGCCGTCGTGAACCTGCACGAACTGGTTCGCGAGACAGGGATACGGCAGTTCGTGCTGTTCTCCTCGATCACCGGCATCCTGGGCGGTCCGGGACAGGCCGACCACGCCGCCGCGAACACCTTCCTGGACGCGTTCGCCCACCACTTGCGGTCCCGGAACGTCGCCGCCACCTCGATCGCATGGGGTCCGTGGTCCGGGGCGGGCAGCCTGCCGGGGCGGTCCGGGAAGGACCGGCGCCCGGTGGCGCCGCGCGGCACGCATCCGCTCGTCGAGCAGCAGGGTCTCGGGCTCTTCGACGCGGCGTGGGCGGCCGGGCGCGGTCTCGTGATCGCGTCCCGGCTGGACTTCGCCGGCCTGACCGGCGACGCGGAGACCGGCGATGTGGCGTCCGTCCTGCGGGCCCTCGTGCCCGTCGGCACTCGCCGCACGGCCCGGGCCACCCCGGCGGAGCGGACGGACCTGCGACACCTGCTGGCGGCGATGAGCAAGGCGGAGCGGGAGACGGTGGTGACCGACCTCGTACGGGACCGGGCGAGTGCCGTCCTCGGCCATGCCGCATCGGACAGCGTCGCCGCGGACGCCCGGCTGAAGAACCTCGGATTCGACTCGCTCACCGCTCTGCAGCTGCGCACGGCACTCGTCGAGGCGACCGGGCTGAGGCTGCCCACGAAGGTGGCGTTCGAGTTCGACACCCCGGTGGACCTCGCGGAGCACCTGATCGAGCGGATCCTCGCCTCGGCACCCTCACACCTCCATGGAACGGAAAGGCCCTCGGATGAGAATTGACCATGTGTTCATCGACTCGATCGGTGTCACGCTGCACGAGTTCGAACCCGTCGGGCGGGCTGTGTCCCAGGGACTCATCAGCCAGGAGCTCGTGGACGCGAACGGGCTGACCGGCACTCATCTGGCGCACGACATCCCGGCCGTGGAACTCGCGATCTCCGCCGCGCGCGTCGCCATGGACCGGTCGAAGCTGCAACGGGGAGACATCACGCACCACGTGCACAGCGGTGTCTACTACCAGGGCCCGCCCGGGTCCTACGCACCCGGATACGTCCTGCGCGAACTGGAGGTGGACCCGGTCTCGTCGCTGTACCTGCGCCAGGGCTGCAACGGCATGCTGGGGGCCCTGGAGGTGGCGGTCGGACAGATGACGGGGGCCGCTCAGGCGGAGACCGTGCTGCTCACGTCCGGTGAGAACTTCACCGCCACGGGCTCGGACCGTTACACGGGGATCGGCCAGGCGTACTTCCTCTCCGACGGCGGCGCCGCGGTCTTGATCAGCGCGGACGAGGGTTTCGCGCAGATCAGGTCGCTGAGCGCGGGCATCCTGCCGGAGCTCGAACGGTGGCACCGCGGCGACGGCTCGTTGCTGGCGGACGAAGGCCGGGAAAGCGACGGGGACATGGCTGAACGAGCCACTCGCTACAGCGAGACCGAGACCCCGCTCTCGGAGACCCTGGAGAAGCTCACTCTCTTCAATCTCGGTGTCATTCGCCGGGCACTCGTCGACGCCGACCTGAACGCAGACGACATCGCCAAAGTCGTACCGATCAACATCGACGGCCGGATGATCGAGTACTCGGTCATGATGCCGCTCGGTCTGCCCATGGACCGCTCCACGTGGGACTTCGGCAAGGGCATCGGGCATGTGGGCGGCGCCGACGTCTTCATCACCCTGGAGCATCTGGTCCGTACGCGCGAGGTGGCGCCCGGCGATCACGTGCTGCTGATCTCCCAGGGCCCGGGCTGGATGTGCACGGCCGCTGTCGTCACCCTCGTCGATCTTCCCACCTGGGCGCTGTGACGTCGCCTCTGCCACCGTGCGTCCTCGATGCGTCGAGGGCGGCCGGTGGCAGAGGTATGACCGCACGGAACGCGGTCGGCGCAGACGCCGCCCCGAAGCCGCCGTACGAACCGCCGGTCACCGGGCGGAGCAGGGTCTCCTCCTGCTCGGCAGCGGTCGGCGCCGCCGGCCGGTGGCGCAGTCCTGCGGGGCCGGCGGCTGTGTCGCGTGCCGTTCGGGGTACGACGTCGCCCCCGAGTCCCGCGGCAGCGCCGCCGTCGGCGCGACCGCGTCCCGGGTCACGACGACCAGCCGGGTCCGCGCCGGCCGGGGGTCGGGCGAGGTGGCGTACCCGCAGGAGGGCTTCACCGCTCGCGGCACGCACCGCGTCTGCCGGGTCCGCGTGGACCTGCGGCGAGGGGGAGGCGACCGCGACGTGCGGGACGGGCGTTCCCTCGTCGACCGATCGCAGCACGGACGGCAGGTCGGGACGGCTTTCGCTCTTGCGGCCCGCCGACGTCAGGGCGCCCGGACCCGCGGCGCGTCGGGGCCGACCGCCGCCCACAGGTGCGGGCCCCCCGACCGCGGCAGTTCGTACGGGTCCCAGCAGTGGTCGAGCAGGGCGTCCTGGTGTGCCGCCGACGCGGCTCGTACGGCGTCGCCCCGCACGGGCGCGCAGGTCACCGAGCGCGCGGTCAGCACCGGGTCCCCGGCGCCGTCCGCCGCCTCCAGGTCCCAGGAGCCGTCCGTCGTCCGCAGAAGCCGCACACGCAGCGCGGACGCGCCGGAGGCGTACAGGGACACGTCTCGCCAGCGCACCGCAGCCGCCGGCCTCGCGCCCTGCGGCGCCGCCTCTATGACCGGGCGTATAGCGCCGGCCAGCGCAGCGTCCAACAGCACCGGATGGAGCGCGTGGCGGTCCTGGCCCGTCACCCAGTCGGGCAGCGCCACCTCGACGAAGACCTCGTCGCCGCGCCGCCACACGGCGCGGGGCGTCCGCGCGGCGTCCGGCCGGTCGGCGCCGCGGTCCCCGACGACCCTGCGGGCGCCCTGCGGAGGCCACTCGGACAAGCCCATGTCGGCTCCCGCGGGGGAGCCCGGCGCCACCGTCGCCGTCGCGTACCGGGTCCACGGTCTTCGTGACGCACCGCGTGGATCCCGCCGCCCGTGCACCGTCACCCGCCTTGTCCCGTCGGCCTCCGGCGCACCGACCGTCACCCGAAGTTGCACGCCGCCGTCGCGCGGCAGCACCAGCGGCTCGTCCGCCGCCACGTCCGGCGCCCGGGCGCAGCCGACGCGGCCCGCCGCGTGCAGCACCAGGTCCAGCAGGGCCGCTCCGGCGAACACCGCTCTGCCGTCCACGCGTTGCGGCAGCGTCGGGTCGCCGGCGGTCGCGGTGATCCGGCCCGTGCACACCAGTTCGTCGCGCCCGGGCAGTTCGACCACGGCCGAGAGCAGGGGATGGCCCGCGTCGTCCAGTCCCAGCTCGACGGCGTCAGAAGAACCGAGCGGTTCCTGCGACCGCTTCCGGGACCGTCGCCACAGCGGTCGTGCCGGCAGCCCCGCCAACCGTCCGCGGGCGATCTCCCCGGCCGGATCGCGAGGAACCTCGGTGACCTCGTGGATCACCTCCGGGAGCTGGTACGCGGACAACCTCTGCCGGCAGGCGGTCAGCACCGCCGCCACGTCGAGGTCCCCGGCCGTCGGCACCACGTAGGCGACCGGCACCTCGCCGAGCGTTCCGTGGGCGACGCCCGCGACGGCGGCGTCCGCGACCCCGGGCGCCTGCACGAGGGCCCGTTCCACCGCGCGCGGGTGGATGTGCTCCCCGCCCCGGACGATCAGCTCCTCGAGCCGGCCGGTGATCGTCAGATATCCGTCCGCGTCCTGGCGGGCCAGGTCACCGGTGCGGTACCAGCCTTCGGCAAGCACCCTCGCGGTTTCCTCCGGCCGCCGGTGATAGCCGGTCATCAGCGCCGGACCGGACACCCACACCTCACCTTCGGCGCCCCGCTCCACCTCGTCGCCGGTGCGCGGGTCCGTGAGCCGCAGCGTCAGTCCCGGCAGCGGGACACCGCACGAACCGGGCACGTACGGGCCCTGCGGCAGGTGCGTGGTCATCGCGCCGCCGGTCTCCGTCGCGCCGTAGCCGTCCAGCAGCGCGACGCCGAACACGGAACGGAACGCCTCGTGCAGGGACGGCGCACACGGTGAGTCCGCCACCGTGCACACCCTCAGCGGCGGAACGCCGACCGCGCCGGATCGGGCGAGCTCCACCATCTCGCGGTACATCGTCGGCACACCCACCAGGAAGGTGGCGTCCTCTTCGACGGCCCGGCGCAGCACCTCGTCGGCGGCCGGACCGTCCGTGATGCAGACCGTGGCGCCGACCGCCACGAGACCGAGCACGCACACGGTGTGCGCCGCCGCGTGCAAGAGCGGCACCGGCCACACGACCCGGTCCTGAGGGGACAGCCCCAGCAGCGGTGCGCTGCAGGCGGCCGTCGTCCACAGCGACGTCCGCTGCGTGGACACGACCCCGAGGGGCCGGCCGGTCGTCCCGGAGGTGTAGAGCACCCAGGCCGGCTCGTCCAGGCCCAGGTCGTCGCGGGGCGGATCGCGCAGCGACCACGTCGACGCCAGCTCCTCCCAGCGCGGCAGTTCGTCGTCGGCCGCCTGCGCGAACCCCGGCTCGGAGTCCCGTCCCACGAGGACCACGACGACGTCCGGCCGGTCCGCCAGCACGCGGCGCAGCCGGGGCAGCTGGGCCGCGCCGATGATGACCAGCCTCGCCGCGCAGTCGTCCAGCAGGTAGGCCAGTTCGGTGTCGGTCGACTCCGGGTCGAGCGGCACGCCGACGGCGCTCGCCCGGGTGACGGCGAGGCAGCTCTCCACCGCCTCCACCCGGTCGGGCAGGCAGATCACCGCCGAAGCGCCTCGCGCCAGGCCCAGGCCCACCAGATGACCGGCCGCCCGGGCGGTACGCCGGTCCAGCTCGGCCCAGGTCACCGCACGAGCGGCGTCCTTGAACGCGATCCGGTCGGGCTGCCGGGCCGCGTGGCCGGCGAGCAGTTCGTGCACCGGGCGGATGAGTTCCGCCTGGAACGTGGCGTCCGCGGTCACGACTTCCTCCTCACGTACCGGCCGAACGGTAGCGGCGCACCGCCAGCGTCCGGGCCACCACCGCGATCAGCACCGACCAGGACAACGACACCAGCACGGGATGCTGAGCGGGCCAGGCGCCCGTGGCCGCGAGCCCAGGGTTGCCGAACAGCTGCCGGGTCGCCTGCACCGTCGCGCTCAGCGGGTTCCACTCGGCGGCCCAGCGCAGCACCGTCGGGAGCGTGGAGGGCGCCACGAACGCGTTGGAGAGGAACGTCAGCGGGAACAGCCACAGGAAGTTGCTGGTGGCCGCCGCCTCCGGGGCGCGCACCGACAGGCCGATGACGACACCCACCCACGACAGCGCGTAACCCATCATCAGCAGCAGAGCGAAGGCGGCGGCGGCTCGCAGCGCCCCGTGATGGATGCGCCAGCCGACCACCAGCGCGCACAGCACCATCACCGTCATCACCATGGCGTTCTGCACGAGATCCGCCAGGGTGCGTCCGGTGAGCAGCGCCCCGCGCGCCATCGGCAGGGAGCGGAACCGGTCGACCATGCCGCTCTGCATGTCGTTGGCCATGCTGACACTGCTGTTGCCGGCGGTGGCGAAGGCGATGGTCTGCGCGAAGAACCCGGGCATCATGTACTCCCGGTAGGCGGCGGCGTTCGCGGCGCCGGGCAGGCTGAACGACCCGGCGAAGATGTAGGCGAAGAGCAGCACGAAGACGATCGGCTGCACCAGACTGAGGATGACCACCTCGGGGATGCGGATCGTCCGGATCACGTTGCGCCGCGTCACGACGAGTACGTCGCGCAGCGCTTTGGCGGCCGATCCGGGCCTCAGCCCGGGTACGGACGATGCCGTGGCCGACACGTTCATCACTCCTTCTCGTTCGCCGCGCCGGCACCGACCGCCGTGCGCGCTGTGTTCCGCGGGGCGACCTCGGTGAGGGCCAGGAAGACCTCGTCGAGAGTGGGGCGGCGCAGTCCGATGTCGGTGACCTCGATGCCTGCGTCGTCCAGTGCGGCGATCACCTGGGTCACCAGCCGCACCCCGCCGTCGACGGGAACCGAGACCAGGCTGCGGGGACCGTCGACGTCCGGTGCGCGGGTGCCGTACCGGGCCAGCAGGGCGGCCGCGGAGTCGAGTTGCTCGCGCCGGGAGACGACCGCCTCGACCCGCTGACCGCCCGCCTGCGTCTTCAGCTCGCGTGGTGTGCCACGGGCGATGATCCGTCCGTGGTCGACGACCGCGATGTCCCGCGCAAGGCGGTCGGCCTCCTCGAGGTACTGAGTGGTGAGCAGGAGGGTGGTGCCCTGCGACACGAGGTCCTCGATGGCGTCCCACAGCATCAGCCGGCTGGTCGGATCGAGGCCGGTCGACGGCTCGTCGAGGAACATCACCGAAGGGCGCACGACGAGCGCGCAGGCCAGGTCCAGGCGCCGCCGCATGCCGCCCGAGTACGTGCTGGACATCCGGTCGGCGGCCCCGGTCAGGTCGAACCGGTCCAGCAGCTCGTCCGCGCGCCCGCGGGCGGCCCGGGAGCGAAGCCCGTACAGCTCACCGATCATCCGTAGGTTCTCCCGGCCCGTGAGCCGGTCGTCGACGGCGGCGAACTGGCCCGAGAGGCCGATGCACAGCCGGACCCGGTCAGGGTGGCGGACCACGTCGTGGCCCGCCACGACGGCGGTGCCCGCGTCGGGCCGCAGCAGGGTGGCGAGCAGGCGCACCGTCGTGGTCTTGCCCGCTCCGTTGGGGCCGAGCAGTCCCAGTACGCTGCCTTCCGGCACGTCAAGGTCCACTCCGTCCAGGGCCCGGGTCTCGCCGAAGGTCTTGACCAGACCCGTGGCGTGAATGGCACCCGCCATGGGGTTCTCCGTCCTCGTGTGCAGGGGTGGGGAGGGGTGAGCGACGAGGGCGGGCTCCCCGGGCCGGATGCCCGCGCCCCGAACACCCGGCCCGGCGGCTCAGGTTGCGGCGATGAGTTTCAGCTCGGGGTGGGCCGTGCCGCCCTCGATGGCCGTGGACGAGACGTGGGAGACGACGCGCTCGTCGACCGGGTCGTTCGCCGGGTCGTCGTGCACCACGACGTGCTCGTACGTCGTCACGCGCTGGGCCGGGACGCGGTCGGCCGACCGGATGAGCTGGATCAGTTCGAGCAGGTTGGAGCGGTGCTTGGCGCCGGCCGAGGAGACGACGTTCTCCTCCAGCATGATCGAGCCGAGGTCGTCGGCGCCGTAGTGCAGGGAGAGCTGGCCGATCTCCTTGCCCGTCGTCAGCCAGGAGCCCTGGATGTGCCGCACGTTGTCGAGGAACAGGCGGGCGATCGCGATCATCCGCAGGTACTCGAACTGCGTGGCCTGCGTCTGGCCCTTGAGGTGGTTGTTCTCGGGCTGGTACGTGTACGGGATGAAGGCGCGGAAGCCGCCCGTGCGGTCCTGCACGTCACGGATCATCCGCAGGTGCT
>NZ_JBMNDR010000160.1:0-9184 GCF_052543235.1 Streptomyces sp. SAS_272
CGGTACGGACACGCGGGTAGGACCCGATACGCTTCTTCACCTGGAGAGTGCTTCTTCCCGTGCAGCCAACAGGACCCTAGACAAGTCCCATCGTTGCAGTTCAGGAGCACTCTCCGCTTATTTGATCAAGCCTCGGACGCCCCGCTTGGTGAAAGCGGGAGGCTAGTCCGCGCGTTCGGCGCCGCGGCGGCGGACCTTGGGCCGGGCGCCCTTCGCTTTCACCTGGCAACGGCGGCCGGCCAGATACAGGTCCTCGGTGTTGACAACCAGGACTTCCTCGGAGTGGGCACACGACTCGAAGAGTGACCGCCACAGCGTCTTCTCCCGCAGTTGAACATCCCGGCGAGCGATCAGCCGGTCGACTGGCCTGGACGATGCTGTGCGTGCGGGCCGCGGGCAGGTCGTGGGCCTGGCTTCCGGCGTCGCCTGCGAGAACCACAGTGGCGTACCGTCCGGACGTGCGATGACCTGGACGGTCATGCCGTGCATCTTGTGCCATTGCGAGTAGTACGGCTCGTCCGTCTTGGCGCGGTCGGTGGGGATGAGGGTGCCGTCGATAATGATGAAACCACCTTCACTCCGACCGACCAGGGCCTCGTGCAGGCCCGGCGACCACGAGGCGAGGACCTCGACGGTCTCGTGCACGTACCGCCGCGCCGTCGCCTCGGAGACTACGAACCCGGCACCGACCTGTGCCAACGGCTCGTTTTCCACGGGTGCGCGAGAACCAATAGGGTCTGCTTGAAGCAGCCCAACTTCTGTCAGTCCGACCGAAGTTCACGCCTTGGGCGTAGATGAGGCAGGAGACGTGCTCGATCAGCTCGTGCGGGACGCCAAGGATGGAAGGATACGGAACCAATTCTTCGCCACGTCCCCCTGACCAGCCCAGTTTACCCGGCCCGGACAGGATGAAAGAGGTTCAATGACGGGCCGCCGTAGGTGTCCATGGCTTCTTGGCGGGCTGCGGTGCTTCCAGGGCGCTGCGGAGCATTCCCTTCAGGTTCTTGGGTGGAGCTTTCTTCTCCTCCTGTGAGTGCATGAGACGGGCCGTGGTCACCCGTATGTGGTACTTGAGGTGCCGCTGAGTGAGTTGCACAACCCACGCACCGTCCTGTGTGAGGAGGGCATGCCGAGCCGGCTGGTCTCCAGGGCGGGCAAGCCGAGCCAGAGTTCCTGGCACGTAGTGCAGAGCCGCGTCCTCAGCCACTGCGGCGGCCTGGGCTTCATCGCCTTCGACGTGGTGGGTGGCCACCAGCATGAAGCGATGCAGCTTAATTTCCATGCCGTCAGGGCGAAGGCGATCGAACTCTCTGTCCTCTTCGATGAGGACGTACCACTCGGCGGTCATGCCGGCACCTTTCCGTCTCTCGGGGCCTCACGCGCCCCTCTTTCTGATGATTATGCGGGCAGCGGAAACGGGGCCACGTGACTGAGGAAACCTCATGACGCTCCACCCCTTCCCCATGCCGCTTCATTTTTTACTGCGGCAGAAAGGTCACAAAAAGTCCCCATTGCAATCAGGACTTCTGGAACCTCACTAGATCGAGTGCGCGTTCCGTTCCATGTCTTCGATGAGGCGCTGAAATCCGTAAGTTGGCTTATATCCGATGACACGCTCAGCCTCATCCGAACCGAGAATGACCGGCTTCCGGGTGGGATCAATCTCGTATCGAAAAGCCAAGGAGTAACTAGCATCGCCGAAGCGTTCTCGGAATGTCGTTCCTGGCCCCAGCGCATCCCAGGAAGAAAGTTCGTCTTGCGAATATTCACAGAGTCCGTCGACGGTGAGTGGGTGATGTTCCCCTCGAGTCACTTTGAGTGCATCGATCGATCTCACCACAGCTTGGGCCACATCGTCGATGTGAACAGCACCTTTCCAATGCCAACGTGCCCACTCCTTGAAGCTGGGATATACCGACCGATTCCATGGCGGAATGAAGGCGCGAGGGCGCAGAGTTATTATGTGCATGTCGTGACGGGCGCGGTAGGCTTCCATCAGGCTTTCACCGATCAGCTTACTGTGGGCATACATGCCGGGCCATTCGGTCACGGCCGAACTGGAGAGAAAGACGACTTTAGACACCCCTGAGCGCGCGCAGGACTCAAGTAGCGTGAACGTACCTGTGGCGTTCAGGTGCCAGAAATCAAACGCATCTTTCTCCTTTCGGAATTCGTGAATGCCATGCCAGGCTGAAATATGCACTACGCATTGAATGTCGGGGAGAAGGTTGTCTAGGATGGTGCGATCCAGAACCGACCCTTCTATATGTGGAAGGTCGCCCTCAGGGCTGCGCGGATCCAGCTTGACCGGCTTATCGCCACGCATTGCCAGCTTTCTGGCAACGACGGTTCCTAGATCTCCAGACCCTCCAGTCAGTAGTACATTCATCATCACACCCCCTGTGCTCGCGTGTTGTTGCTGATGGCTTCTCAAGTCAGTGGGCAGTCGTCGGGGGGACGGTGAAGCAAGGTGGAGTGCATGGATCCCCCATCGGGTGGATGCCTCCTCGTGGGTCAGCAGGGGCATGACCACGACAGAGAGCTGTGTGTGCCGTCGATGTCTCGGGGCGTCAGGAGCCTGCGTTGCTGCGGAAGAGCGGTGCCTACCCGGCCCGGCAGTGAAGGCTTCCACCCGGCCGAGGGCCCGGACAGAGCAGTTCCTACTCAAAGGGAGTGAAGACCGTGTTCTGTGTTGATCGCTCATGGGTCGTGGAAGCTTGGAGTAGCCGTCGACGTCGACCAAAACGTTTTCCGTCGCGGTGCACCAATCCCGCCTCGTGAGCTGCGGCGAGGCCGAGCAACGACCCCTTGAGCAGGCGAGGGCGGCCTCTCCGGACCCGTGGAGTTCTCCTGGCGCAGCGGCGTCCTGAGCGAGACGCCGTCCACCAGCTCTATGACGCGGCGGCCCCTCCGATGTGCTCGACGTAGTCGTCGATTCGTAGCACGTACGGCGGCCGCAAGCCCGTCACAGCGGTCGTCGCGCTCGCCGGCATAGGCCTCGGCCTGTTGGATGCAGTCGCGCAGCACCTAGCAGTGCTTGGCCAGGTGTGTTAGCCGGTGGCGTTTCCGTTTGATCGGGTGTGTCGTTGACCAGGTGTGCTGGGTGGGGAGTTGGCTGCGGTCCGGTGTGATCTGGAGGACTTCGCGTGTCACCAGCGTTCCACGTCCCCCGGTGTGGCGGCGGTGGCCGAGCACCACAGCCAGACCGGCAAGATCGCCACCTGGATCACTGACTTCTACAGAGCAATGCTCAGGACTTGTGGATCGGTCTTCGGGACGGGACGCGAAGGGCGTACCTTCCCGAGTGATCTACAAGTCACCGAGTAGAGGCCCGCGTTCGCAGCGCGGGTCGGGAAGGCACGCCCGGTGCGACGTGAAGTCACATATTGATCAGAAACGGTTCGGGTTCTGGGTCGTTGGAGGGGTGTGAACGATCTGGTGGGGGACGCCCGGCATCTGTCGCCGTCGGCGCAGGAGGCCCTGCGGCTGCGGGCGGTGGCCGCGTTGGTGGCGGGGCGGGACCGTGAGGACGTGGCGGCGGTGTTCGGGGTGTCGCTGAAGGCGGTCGACATCTGGTGGGCGAAGTGGCAGGCAGGCGGCCGGGAGGCGCTGGTCATGCGTCCGCGCGGCAAACCGGTTGGGGTGCACCAGGTCCTCGGCGAGGCCGAACAGGCCGCCGTGCGGCAGGCGGTCCTCGATCACCGGCCGTGTGACGTGGGGCTGAGTGGGCAGTTGTGGACGCGCCGTCTGATCGGTGCCCTGATCGCAAAGCTGTACCGGCTGCGGCTGACGGAACGGGGGTGGGCAAGTACCTGAAGCGGTGGGGGCTGTCCTTCCAGCGCCCGGACAAGCGGGCCGTGGAGCAGGACCCGGAGGCCGTCCGGCGCTGGCACCAGGAGACCTGGCCGAGGATCCGCGCGAAGGCGAAGAAGGACGGCGGCGAGATCCTCTTCGCCGACCAGGTCGGCATCCGCTCCGACCAGGTCACCGGCCGCACCTGGGGAGAGAAGGGGAAGACTCCTGTCGTGCGGCGGACCGGCAACCGGTTCTCGGTGAACGCGATGTCGGCGATCAGTACCAAGGGCCGGATGCACTTCATGGTCTTCGCCGAGAGCTTCACCGCCGAGGTGATGTGCCGCTTCCTGGACCGGCTCGCCGGCCACTTCGACCACAAGGTCCATCTCGTGGTCGACGGGCACTCCGCCCACCGCTCCAGGAAGGTCCGCGACTGGCTCGCCGCCCACCCGGACGACATCGAGCTGCACTTCCTGCCCCCGTACTCGCCCGAGCTGAACCCCGACGAGCTGGTCAACGCCGACCTCAAGCACAGCCTGCCCAAGCAGCACCGAGCCCGCGATCAGGCCGAACTCGCCGCCGAGACCCGTCGCTTCTTCCGCAGACGCCAGCGCCAGCCGCACATCGTCCGCGGCTACTTCGGCGGCCCGCACGTCCGCTACGTCCTGGACGAGAACCCCATGAGTTTCTGATCAATACAACGCCGGCTACACAGCGTGTGTGGATTCAAGAGCCCGTTCGACTACGAACGGGACTACCGAGCCACCCTCGCCGAGGGACTGGCCGCATAGATTGTCTCCACGATGCGAGGGGATTGACAGGATGAATGCCGAGCAATCGCCGACCTCGCGGATGATCCCCCGGCCGCCCCGCGTTCTCGTGTTGCTTCTCTGCGGCCATCCGCATCGCTCGCTCAATCAGCTCCGGTGGGTACTTCCACTGGGCAGCCAAGGGACGCATCCTTCCAGGGATCAGCCCCCTCTACCGAACCCGGAACAATTCAGGGATGCGATGCCTGTTCTCAGGGCGAAGAGCACGAGGTGGACGCGGTCGTTGGCACCGGTCTTGGCAATGAGGTTTCCGATATGTGTTTTCACCGTCGGCATGGATAGCCAGAGTTTCTTGCAGATGTCACGGTTCGAGTGCCCTTCGGCGATCAGGATGAGGATGTCCCGTTCGCGCGGGGTGAGTTCCGCGGCCGTTCGTGCGTCGGCGCGAGACACGGGCAGCTTCCCATCGGCTGGGCGTTGGCGGAACGTGCGGAAGAGTCGACGGGTGGGCCCGGGCGAGATGACGGCATCGCCACTGTGCACCGTGCGGATGGCGGCGGTGAGTTGATCGGGCGGGGTGTTCTTCACCAGGAATCCAGCCGCGCCGACTTCGACGGCGGCGAGGACATGCTCGTCGGTGTCGAACGTGGTGAGGATGATGATCTTGCTTCCTGTTCCACCTTCGACCAGCCCTCGGGTGGCAGCGAGGCCGTCCAGCGTAGGCATTTGGATGTCCAGGAGCAGGACGTCGGGCTGCGCCCCGGCGTGCTGGCGGATCGCGTCGGCACCGTCGATCGCCTGCCACAGCACCTGCATGTCAGGTTGTCCGTCCAGGACCATCGTGAGCCCGGCTGTGAACAGCGGCTCGTCATCCGCGAGGGCGACGGTGATCATGAACGGCCCCACGGGAGGACTGCGTGCACTCGCCATCCGCCGGTCGTCGTATCCGGACCGACCTCAACGCTCCCACCGGCCGCGCGCACGCGCTCGCGCATGCCGTTGATCCCGTGCCCGTCTTGGCTCATGCTCTGGGCCGACGCAGCCCGCGGGAGCATGTTGAGGACGCTGAGCTCCAGACGATGTTCTTCGATCGTCACACTTACAGTGATCGGGGCGCCGTCGGCATGCTTGAGCGCGTTGGTGAGGCTCTCCTGCACGATCCGGTATGCGGCCAGACCGAGATACTCCGGTACAGCCTCAGGCTCGCCAACGACCCGGAGTCTGATGGCGGCTCTTGTGTAGTGCAGGGAGGATATGAGCTCGGGAACGTCCCCGAGCGACGGAGCCGGAGAAGTCGACGCCTCGGACTCCTCGGTGGTGAGGACGTCGATGAGGCCGCGGACATCGTCGACGGCACGGCGGCACAAGTTCCCAATGTCGGCGAGGGCTTGATCTGCCCGGCCGGTGTCGGAGCGCAGCACGTAGCGCAAACCCTCGGCCTGAGCGGCGATCGCGTTCAGCGAGTGACCCAGGACGTCGTGCATCTCCCGAGCGATGCGGGTCCGTTCCTCGACCACATCGAGTCGGCGCTCGGTGGCCTGCTGGGTTTCGAGCATCTTCGCGCGTTCGAGCGCGAACGTATAGCGGGTTCGGCGGTGGCGGCGGACCACTCCGGCCATCATCGCCAGCGTCAGCAGTGCCAACGCGACGCCAGTGACTATGAGCCGCTCTCGCAGGCCGACGGCAGGTGACGGAATCGGTGCCGTCATGATCGCGGCGACCGAACCGACATAGACGGCGGCAAGGAACAGCCAGCGCCAGGGTGGGCTGAGTTGGGTCTGCGTGCTGTATGCCGCGATTGCGAAGATGACTGCGACAAAGGCACCGAGCCCCATCCCTGCGGTCAGGTTTACAAGCAGGAGCACTGCGATCACGGTGAGCGCAAGGCGGGGCAGGACCCGACGGAAGACGAGAGCGGCTACGCAGCCGATCCCGACGGCGGTGTAGAGCGCGTGGGGCACAGTCGCCAGCGACAGAGTCGGCCGGCTGATCGCACCGATCACGACAACTAGAACCGCGACGCCTACATCCAAGGGCCAGAGGCGAGCCAGGGCGGACTGGGACCGCCCAGCGGCAGATGCAAGCGTGAAGGGTCCCATGCCTGCCGATGCTAATTCGCTGAGGCTTTCGGTAACTCATACCACGGTATGAAGTGCCGCTTCATGCCACGGCACGATCTACCGACCGTGCTGGCCGGGAATCGTCGAAGTCATGAAGCACACGATCGAAGCAAGGCGCGCATGAGCGCCGTCATCACCACCCACGCCCTGACCAAGACCTTCAAGACACACACCGCCGTCGACGCCCTCGACCTACACGTCCCACAGGGGCTGGTCTACGGGTTCCTCGGGCCGAACGGGTCGGGTAAGTCGACCACGATGAAGATGCTGCTCGGCCTCACCCAGCCGACCAGTGGCGACATCGAAGTCCTTGGGCAACCCCTGACTCGCGCATCGCGCACCGAGCTGCTGCCCTCGATCGGGTCGCTGATCGAAGCCCCACCCGGCTACGGGCACCTCACCGGTCGGGAGAACATGCGCATTGTCCAAGACATGCTTGACCTGTCCACCGCCCAGATCGACCACGCCCTGGCCACGGTGCGCCTGACCGAACAGCAGCACAAACTCGTCCGTAACTATTCGCTCGGCATGAAGCAGCGCCTCGGGATCGCGATGGCACTCGCCCGCGACCCCGCCCTGCTGATCCTGGACGAGCCGACCAATGGGCTCGATCCGGCCGGGATAGAGGAGATTCGCACCCTGCTGATCGACCTCGCCGGGCGCGGGATCACGATCATGGTCTCCAGCCATCTGCTCGACGAGATAGATAAGATGGCCAGTGTCCTGGGCATCCTCTCCAGCGGGAAGATGCTCTTCCAGGGAACCCGCGATCAGCTCTTCGAGCACTCCGTCCCCGACCTGGTCATTGAGACCCCAGACCCGCAAGCCGCGCACGCGCAGGGCATCAATGCGACTCTGGTCCCGGAGGGCATCCGCCTCAGCGGGATCGACAAGGACCAGACCGCGAAAGTCGTCTACCAGCTCGCGGTCGCAGGGGTCCCGATCCACGAGGTGCGCCGGGTGCCGCAAAGCCTGGAAGACGTGTTCATGGACCTCACCGGACGTGGGGGGCCTCTGTGATCCGCACCATTCGCCTCGAGTTCCGCAAGATGCACCGGCTGCGCACCGTCCGGATTCTCACGATCCTTGTAGTCGCGGTCGCAGCCCTTTCGAGCGCATCCCTCTTCTCCGCGGGTACTCAGGAGAGCTTCGAAGATCCGACCGCAACGCCGTACGCGGCACTCCTGCTGACCTACACGTTCATGGCGGCGATGACCTCGCCCATCCTGACCGCCGTTCTCGCCAGCCGTCAGACCGACATCGAACACTCTGGCGTCGGCTGGACCTTCGCCTCCACCGCTGGCTACAGCCCCGGCCTTCTCTGCCACGCCAAGCTCGCCGCCCTCAGCCTGATCCTCCTACCGGCCCTGGTCATCCAGTCTCTGCTCGTCATCGGCGCCGGAATGTTCGCTGGCATCCGGGTGCCGCTCGACCCCGGTCCGTGGATCGGTTACACCGTGTTGCTCTTTCTCGTCGACGTGGCGTTCCTGGCACTGCACATCTGGCTCGCCTCGATTATCGAAAATCAACTCATCAGCGTCAGTATCGGCATGCTTGGCGCGTTCGTCGCCGTGTTCACCCTGCTCATGCCGGGAGTGATCTCCCGCATCATCCCGTGGGGCTACTACGCCGTCATCTCCCACGCCGGCCAGGCCAGCACACGCGTCACCTACATCACCCCGCCCTACGCCTGGATCGCAGGCTTCCTTCTCCTCGTCGGCGTCGTGTTCACCCTGGTCACCCGCCGCCTCGAGCGGATCGAAAGGTAACCCGCCAGTGTTGCGCGCAGAACTCCTGAAGCTCAAGCGGTCCACTACCTGGCTGATCGCGCTCGTCTTGCCCCTGCTGGCTGTGACCACCGGCACGATCAACCTCGCCAACAATCGCGACACCTTGGATGCTGGGTGGGCGTCCTTCACCTCCCAGGTCACCCTGTTCTACGGGCTGCTGTTCTTCTCCATCGGAACCGGCCTAATCGCCGCGACAGCCTGGCGCATGGAACACCGCGGCACCAACTGGAACCTCCTCCTCACCACCACCCGACAGCCGATCACGCTCGTGCTAGCCAAGATCGCAGTCATCACGATCCCTGTCGCGTTCATGCAACTCGTCCTCGTCGCAGGCACCTTCATTTCCGGGGCCTTTGTGCTCCGCCTCGAAGCAGCGGTTCCCTGGCAATTCGTCCTGGTCGGCACCGTCTCCGTGGTCGCCGCGCTGCCGCTCATCGCGATCCAGTCGCTGCTGTCCATGCTGATGAAGTCCTTCGCCGCGCCGGTCGCGATCTGCCTGCTCGGCTGCGCCATCGGCGTCGCCACGGTCACCTCCGTCGCGCTCCGGCCCCTGAGCTACATCCTGCCGCAGGCCATCAACACTCGCGCCATCAACCTGGGCTCGACCGCGCTAGGTCGTGTCTTCAATTGATCTTGAGTGGTGGATCATGGTCGGGTGATACGTCGCCATGAACTGTCCGATGAGGAGTGGGAGTTCCTCCGTCCGCTG
>NZ_JBMNDR010000161.1:0-9131 GCF_052543235.1 Streptomyces sp. SAS_272
GCGTTCCACCAGCAGGGGCAGCGGCTGCGACGCGGTCACCAGCTCCCGCAGCGGGAACCGCGCCAGCACCGCGTCCACCTCCGGCGTCAACGCCGCGGCCAGCCGGGACACGGGGGGACGGCTCTCGTCGCGCAGGGCCTCGACGGCGATCAGCACCGCCTTGCGCTCCGGGCCGCTCGGCACACCGTCCGCCGCCCGCTCGTACAGACGGGCGCCCTCCTCCAGGACCGACTCGGTGTCCGTCCCGGCGGGCACCTTCACGCCGGCGTGGTGCCGCCACGTGGTGACGGGGTCCCCCCACGCCTCCACGGTGTACGTCCAGCGGCCGGTCGCGTCCGGGGTGACGTCCGCGCCCCAGCGGTCGGTGCCCGGGGCGAGTTCGCGCATCGGCGTCCACGGGCCCGGCTCGCCGTCCGGATTCCGCAGTACGACGTTGGCCGCGACGGCGTCGTGCCCTTCGCGGAACACGGTCGCCGAGACCTCGAACGTCTCGCCGACGACCGCCTTGGCGGGCCGGCGTCCCTGCTGGACCAGCGGACGGACGTCGAGGACGGGTATGCGCCCGACGGCGGTGACCGCGGCGTCCGCGGTGGTCGTGGTCGTCGCGACGGCCCCGGCGGCCTCACCGTGCCCGGTGGCGTGGGTGTGCCCGGCGGGCTGCACGGGCTCGGTGTTCTTCGCCGGCTTCGGGCTCCTGGTGCCCTTGGCGCCCTTCGCGCTCTTCGGCGCCTTGAACACTTCGGCGTCCTTGGCGTCCTTGGCGTCCTTGGTGTCTTTGGCGTCTTTGGATTCCCTGGCCTCCTGGGAACCCTTGGCGTCTTTGGAGGCCTTGACGTCCTTGGGGGTCTTCTTGGGGGGTGTCGAGGGGTGGTGCCTGGCCGGCATGACCGCTCCTGTCCGCATCAAGGGGGGTGGGCGGATGGATGTGGTGGGAGGGGGGTCCTGCGAGGGAGTACCGGAGGAGCCTTCCACCCTGCACGGGTGAGCAATCCGGCCCGTTGTTAACTCCTCACGTCGATATCCGACTCGATGCGCCGGCGTCGTCGGACGCACCACTGGCACCCTCTCGCGCGGGGCGAAGCCCCACAAGGTGGCCCAGGGGAGTGAAAGCGGGATTTTCGGCCCTTCGCCGCAGGGCTCCGGCCAGCCCCCGGCAAGGGCGGCGCCGACGCCGGTACCGTCGTAGCAGACATGGACGCACACTGCCGTGCGCCCATCAAGCGAACGCGCAACGCCGAGGTGGAATGTGAAGGCGATCCGTCGACTCACCGTCCGACCCCTCCTCCCCGAACCTCTCCGGCCGCTCAGCGACCTGGCCCGCAACCTGCGCTGGTCCTGGCATGCGGAGACCCGCGACCTCTTCCGTTCCGTCGACCCCGAGCGCTGGGCCCGCTTGGGCGGAGACCCGGTGAGACTGCTCGGCGGCGTGCCCCCGGCACGCCTCCTCGAACTCGCCGAGGACCGCCGCTTCCTGCGCCGGCTCGCCGCGGCCGCCGGAGACCTGCACGACTATGTGAGCGGCGACCGCTGGTACCAGGCGCAGCCGGCCTCCGACGGCCTCCCGGCCGCCGTCGCCTACTTCTCCCCCGAGTTCGGCATCACGGCCGCACTGCCCCAGTACTCCGGCGGCCTGGGCATCCTCGCCGGCGACCATCTGAAGGCGGCCAGCGACCTCGGCGTGCCGCTGATCGGAGTGGGCCTGCTCTACCGGCACGGCTACTTCCGGCAGACCCTCTCGCGGGACGGCTGGCAGCAGGAGCACTACCCCGTCCTGGACCCCAACGAGCTGCCGGTGACCCTCCTGAAGGAGGAGGACGGCACGCCGGCCCGGATCTCCCTGGCGCTCCCCGCGGGCAAGCAGCTGCACGCCCGCGTGTGGCTGGCGCAGGTCGGCCGGGTCCCGCTGCTCATGCTCGACTCCGACGTCGAGGAGAACGACCTCGGCGAACGCGGGGTGACCGACCGGCTCTACGGCGGCGGCAGCGAGCACCGGCTGCTGCAGGAGATGCTGCTCGGCATAGGAGGTGTCCGGGCGGTACGCACGTACTGCCGGCTGACCGGTCACGCCGAACCCGAGGTCTTCCACACCAACGAGGGTCACGCCGGCTTCCTCGGTCTGGAGCGCATCGCCGAACTCGGGGACGCGGGGCTGGACTTCGACTCGGCGCTGGAAGCCGTCCGGGCCGGGACGGTCTTCACCACGCACACGCCCGTCCCGGCCGGCATCGACCGCTTCGACCGGGAGCTGGTCGCCCGGCACTTCGGCCCCGACGCCGAGCTGCCCCGTATGGACGTGGACCGCATCCTGCGGCTGGGCATGGAGACGTACCCCGGCGGCGAGCCGAACCTCTTCAACATGGCCGTCATGGGACTGCGGCTGGCGCAGCGCGCGAACGGGGTGTCGCTGCTGCACGGGCAGGTCAGCCGCGGGATGTTCTCCGGGCTGTGGCCGGGCTTCGACCCGGAGGAGGTGCCGATCACCTCCGTCACCAACGGCGTGCACGCCCCGACCTGGGTCGCCCCCGAGGTGCTGCGCCTCGGCGCCCGCCAGATCGGCGCCGAGCGCGCCGAGGACGCCCTCAGCGTCGGCGGCTCCGACCGATGGGACTCCGTCGCCGACATTCCCGACCTGGACATCTGGGAGCTGCGCCGCGAGCTGCGCGAGCAGCTGGTGCTGGAGGCGCGGCGGCGACTGCGCGCCTCCTGGCGTCAACGGGGAGCCGCGAGCGCCGAGTTGGGGTGGATCGACGGCGTCCTGGACCCTGACGTCCTCACCATCGGCTTCGCCCGCCGGGTCCCCTCGTACAAGCGTCTGACGCTGATGCTGCGGGACCGTGACCGGCTGACGAAACTGCTGCTGCACCCGGAGCGGCCGATCCAGATCGTCGTCGCGGGCAAGGCGCATCCGGCGGACGACGGCGGAAAACGCCTGGTCCAGGAGCTCGTCCGGTTCACCGACGACCCGCGGGTGCGGCACCGCATCGTCTTCCTGCCCGACTACGGCATGGCCATGGCGCAGAAGCTGTACCCCGGCTGCGACATCTGGCTCAACAACCCGCTCCGCCCGCTGGAGGCCTGCGGCACGTCCGGAATGAAGGCCGCGCTCAACGGCTGCCTCAACCTGTCCGTCCTGGACGGCTGGTGGGACGAGTGGTTCCAGCCGGACTTCGGCTGGGCGATCCCCACCGCGGACGGCGCCGGAACCGACCCGGACCGCCGGGACGACATCGAGGCGACGGCCCTCTACGACCTCCTGGAACAGCGCATCACACCGCGCTTCTACGAGCGGGGCCGGGCGGGACTGCCCGACCGCTGGATCGAGATGGTCCGCCAGACCCTCACCCTGCTCGGCCCGAAGGTGCTGGCGGGACGCATGGTGCGCGAGTACGTGGAACGGCTCTACACCCCGGCCGCCCACGCGCACCGGACGATGGTCCCCGGCACGGCGCGTGAACTCGCCGGCTGGAAGCAGCGGGTGCGCTCGGCCTGGCACGCGGTGGCGGTCGACCACGTGGAGACGTCGGCGGCCACCGTCTCGGCCGAACTCGGCACGACCCTCGCCCTGCGGGTGCGCGTGCGCCTCGGCGACCTCACCCCCGACGACGTCGAGGTGCAGGCGGTCTCGGGCCGTGTCGACGAGGAGGACAGCATCACGGACGCGGCCACGGTCCCGCTGAAACCGGCGGGCGGCCCCGACCTGGAGGGCAGGTGGGTCTACGAGGGCCCGCTGTCGCTGGACCGCACCGGCCCCTTCGGGTACACGGTCCGCATCCTCCCGGCCCACCGCCTGCTGGCGTCCGGCGCCGAACTGGGTCTGCTGGAGGCGCCGTCCGAGGATGCGGTCGAAGGAGCGGGCGTCCTGCTGCGCTGACCCGACGCAAGCGCCCCCCCGCGCACGCGCCGCCGCCCGCCCGCCACACCCACCGCATCCGGTGGACGTGCGGGCGGGCGGCGGAAATCTCTGGCCGGGCCACCGGCACGGCCGCTAAGCTCCCCGCGATGACTACTCCTTCTGTCGACAGATCGGGGGACCCGTCCGCGCAAGGTGAGTGCTGATGACGACTCACCTCGCGAACGAGGACTCCCTGTTTTCCTTCTGGCCGCGCGTGCGCGAGTTCGCCGTGCCGGCCTCGATGATCGAGACCGCGACAGCGCGCCGCCGTGCCGGCGACTGGGCGGGGGCCTGCGCCGCTGCGGGCGTGGACGTCGATCTGGATCTGCGCGCCCTGGCGACCTTCCACGGCCGTCAGTTCGTCTCCCGGCTGCGTTGCGACCTGCGACATCTGGCTCCCGACCTGCTGCGCTGGCATTTGCCGAGGGTCGCCCCCGACGGGCTGCTGCGGCCGGGTCTGACCGTCGCCCTCGCGCGCTACGACGGCGCGGGGCGAGGCGGGCGTCCGGTGCATCTGGTGGTGCGGACGCCGCCCTCCTGGGCGGACGCGGGCCAGCGGATCAGCCTGACCGTGTGGGAGGGATCCCGCGCGGGGCACGGCGCAGGCCCGGGCCACCCCCACCCGCACCCTCACCCCAGTCGGCGGTTCCGTCTCGACCTGCACCGGCACCTGTGGGACGCGCGCCGCACCGACGAGCTGCGCACGCGGTCCGGGGCGACGGCGGCGCGGACGCCGGGTGAACCGGAGGAACCCGTCCAGAGGGCGTCGCGGCTCACCCTGCCCCCGGGCGCGGTGCCCGACGGCCGTACTGCCGCCGTCGACCGGTGGGCCGCCGAGGCCGACATCCTGCTCCGGGCCGAGGGCCGGTCCGACGGCGCCGTCCTGGTGCGGCTCGGCGGACGGCGCCGGCTGATCCTCGAGACCCACGGGGGCGGCGGAGCCGGGCCGCCCGCACTGCGCGTCACGCCCGCCGGCGGCGGAGCCGGCGCCGCCTCGGCGGCAGATCGCGCGCCGGCCGTGCTGCCCGACGCCGCCACGTGGACCCCGCCCGACCTGGAGCTGCTGCGCGCCGGCGCGATCGACGCCGACGGGCTGCACCCGCTGGTCGCTGCGGCCCTGGTGCCGGACGTACGGCCGAAGGACCGCCGTGGGACCGCAGACCGGCCGGGACAGCCGCGTTTCGTGGAGTGCCGGGGAGCCCGTCACCGGATCGGCCTGGTCGACGGGGTGCTCGTCCCGTTGGACCACGACCCGGCCGAACTCCGGCGGGAGGAAATCCTGGTCGCGCTGAGCGGAACCCCGTTGCCGTGCCTGCGGGCCGTCGACGAGGCCCACCGCCGCCCGGACTGTCTCACCGGCGTCCGCGAACGCCTCGTCCACGGCGACATCGCCGGAGCGCTGGCCGTCGTCGAAGGGCTGCTGGGCCCCGAGGCGCTGCTGCGCGACGGCGCGCTGCGGGACGAACTCGAGGCGGCCGCCCGGCGGCGGATCACCTACGGGCTGTACCGGGCCGGTCTGACCGGACCCGCGCCGCACCGCCTCCCGCCGCGTGAGCCCCGTCCGTCCGGCCTGCGCTCACGTCCCCGTCACATGGCCGGCCGCTGAACGGGATCCGCCCGACGGGATCCGCGCGCCGCCCCCTCTCCGACGTCCCTCCCGCCTCTGTCCGTCGCCTGCCCATCGCTTGCCGAACGACCTAGCGGGACTTCGTCCGTCCCCGCCCGCCCTCACTCGCCCTCATTTCTCCTCGTCCGGATCTGCCCGCCCGTGCGCGGTCGTGCCCGCCCTCGGACGACTTCGCCGGGCCTGCGCGCCCCTGACGATCCCGCACGACCCCTCCGACCCGTTCCCGCGAACCCAAAGGTGATCACCATGCCCACATGCGCGCCGCTCGCCCTCGTCGGCACCCATGCCGATGACCCGTCCCGGCCCGGCGGCACCTCGCCGTCGGACGTCCTGGACCGGTCCGACGACCCGGCCTCCCGACTCGACGTCGCCGCTGACCTCCTGGCCCTGTTGCGCGACTTCACCACCGAACCGCGCCCCGACACCCAGCTGGAGGCCCTGACCCTCGCCGTGGCGGCCGACCTCCCCGTGCTGCTGTGGGGCGAACCCGGCATCGGCAAGACCGCGGCGCTGACCCAGCTGGCCGCCGCCCTCGACCTTCCGCTGACCACCGTGATCGCCAGCGTGCACGAACCGTCCGACTTCTCGGGGCTGCCGGTCCTCGGCGACGACCCGGCGACGCAGGGCGTTCCGATGGCCCCGCCGGACTGGGCGGTACGGCTGGTGCGGGCGGGCCGCGGGCTGCTGTTCCTCGA
This sequence comes from Streptomyces sp. SAS_272, assembly GCF_052543235.1. Classification (NCBI taxonomy): domain Bacteria; kingdom Bacillati; phylum Actinomycetota; class Actinomycetes; order Kitasatosporales; family Streptomycetaceae; genus Streptomyces; species Streptomyces sp. SAS_272. Next base: position 6,215 of record NZ_JBMNDR010000161.1, read on the forward strand.
CGAGCTGTCCACCGCGCCGCCCGCCGTGCAGGCCGCGTTGCTGCGGCTGGTGCTCGAGCGGCGGATCGGCGCCCTGCGGCTGCCGCCCGGCGTGCGGATCGTGGCCGCCGCCAACCCGCGGTCCTCGGCGGCCGACGGCTGGGAGCTGAGCCCGCCGCTGGCCAACCGCTTCGTCCATCTGCAGTGGACCCACGACCACGAGGTCGTCCTCCGCGGTCTCGGCGGGACCTGGCCCCGGGCGACCCTGCCCCGGCTCGACCCGGCGAAGCTTCCCGAGGCCGTCGGCTTCGCGCGCCGGGCGGTGTGCGGCCTGCTGGCCGCCCGCCCCACGCTGGTTCACCGGCTGCCCAGCGGCGAGACCCGCCGCGGCGGCGCCTGGCCTTCGCCGCGCAGCTGGGAGATGACCCTGCACCTGATCGCCTTCGCCACGGCGGCGGGCTCCTCCCGGGACGTGCTCTCGCTGCTGGTGAGGGGCGCCGTCGGCGACGGGCCGGGGCTGGAACTGCTGGCGAGCCTGGACCGGATGGACCTGCCGGACCCCGAGGACCTGCTCGCCGATCCGACCCGCGCGGAGCTGCCCCGGCGGGGGGATCTGCGCCAGGCGACGCTGGACGCGGTGGTGGCGGCGGTCCGGTCCCGCCCGGACCGTCCACGCTGGGACGCGGCGTGGGCGCTGCTGGTGCGGGCGGTCGAGACCGGGGCCCCCGACCTGGTGGTGGTCCCCGCGACCACCCTCGCCGCGCTGCGCCGTGACGACTGGGAGGTCCCCGCGTCGATCGAGGGCCTCGCCGGCGCGGTGGCCCTCTCCCGGCGCGCGGACCAGGCGGCGGCCCGCACGAAGGCACGGGACGCCGGCACGGCCGAGGCGGCCCGATGAGCACGGCGGGTTCGGCGGACCCGGGCTCCGGATTGCCGGCGGACGGGCTGTCGGGGGCGGCGGGTCCCGTGCCGGGCGGATCGGCGTACGGGCGGCCGGGTTCGGCGGGTGGAGGATCCGGTGCGCAGGCGAACGCCGGGGGTTCGGCCGGCGCGGGGCCGGGGGCGCAGGCGGGGGTGCGGAGTCCGGCGGCCCTGGCGGCCGGGGTGCCGTTGGCCGCGCGGGTTGCGGCCGACGCGGCGGCGCGCCCGCCGTTGGACATGGACAAACTGCTCGCGGCCCGGCTGTACGCCGCCCGGGCCCGTCCCTACCTCGCGACGGCACTGTTCGCCCTGCACATCGTGGAGTCACGGCAGGTGCCGACGATGGGCGTGGACCGGTACTGGCGGTGCTACGTCTCGCCCGGGTTCGTCGACCGGATGCCGGTCGAGGATCTGGCGGGGGTCTGGGTGCACGAGGTGTCGCACCTGCTGCGCGACCATCACGGCCGCAGCGACCGCCTCGCGAGGGAACGCGGCCTGACCGGGCCGGGGGAGCGGCTGCGGATGAACATCGCCGCGGACTGCGAGATCAACGACGACGCGTACGGGGACGGGCTCGTCGAACCCGCCGGGGCCGTGACACCGGCCTCGCTGGGACTGGACCCGGGCGAGCTCATGGAGGACTACCTGCGTCAGTTCCGGCTCGGGCCGCGCACGCAGCGCCTGTCCTGGCTGGACTGCGGAAGCGGCGCGGACGGCCGGGAACGGGACTGGGAACTCGGTCCCGACGGCGCGGACGGCCTCAGCGCGCAGCAACAGGACGCCGTCCGGTTCCGGGTGGCGCAGGGCATCGAGGGGCGGCCGGGGTCGGCGCCGAGACAGTGGAAGCGGTGGGCGCAGGAGGCCTTCCACCCGCCGCAGCCCTGGCGGGAACTGCTGGGCGCGGCGGTCCGCTCGGCGGCCTCGGGTCCGGGCGCGGGCGAGGACTACAGCTACGGGCGCCCCGCGCGCCGCTCGGCCTGCCTGCCCGGCGTCGTCCTGCCGAGCCTGCGACGCCGGCCGCCCCGGGTCTGCGTCGTCATCGACACGTCCGGTTCGGTCAGCGACGCCGAACTGGGCAGCGCGCTCCTTGAGGTCGCGGCCATCTCCCGTGCCGTGGGCGGCCGTCGTGACCTGGTCTCCGTGATGCCGTGCGACGCGTCGGCCGGCATGGTGCACACCCTGTGCCGTGCCGAGGGCATCCCCCTGGTGGGCGGCGGCGGCACGGACCTGCGCACCGGCTTCACCAAGGCGTTGCGGACCGACCCCCGCCCCGACGCGATCGTCGTCCTCACCGACGGTCAGACCCCCTGGCCCGAAACCCGCCCGTCCTGCCGCACGGTGATCGGCCTGTTCCCCCGCGACCGCGCCGGCTACGACGAGACGGACCCCGACTACGTCCCCGACGCTCCGCCCGCCTGGGCCCGGGTGGTGGAGATCGGGACTACGGGGGGCATCTGATGAGCCCTTCGCCCCTCGGCGCCCAACTCCCTTGCCGAAGGCGGGGGTCGTGCACTTCGGAGCGCCTGGGTGCAGACCTTTCGCGACGAATGCGGCGTGATCAGGATGTCAGCGGCACGTTGACGGCACAAGACATGTTGAATCTCGCCGGTCTCACCGCCTTCATTCCGCTGGAAGCCCTGATGGCCAACGCACTCCTTGCCGACGGGAATGGGACGGGAACAGATAGCCGTACGCGTCAGGATTGTCGCCGAGGTGGCGAGGGCTGGGTGGACCCCGGAGCCTTGGACAGCGCGCATGGCGGTCGACCCACGGGAATGGAAGCGTGCTTGGACAGCGCCTATCTGGCCGAACACTCCGGGACCAAGACCGATCCGGGTACAGTCACCTCCCCCCCCGGCTACCTGTGGGGCAAAGCGTACGCAGGGCATTTCGGCCTGGACTCGCGGTACGCGATCAATGAGCTTCTTCGAGTTGGCCACCGATCGGGTGATGAGCCGTGAGCGCAACGAGCGAGGCCCCCGGGCTGTTGATCGAGATGTCTGACGTCTCAATCACG
>NZ_JBMNDR010000162.1:0-8936 GCF_052543235.1 Streptomyces sp. SAS_272
GTATCAGCGGCACCAATGCGCACGTCATTCTGGAGGGCGTCGCCGACGAGGCGTACGACGAAGGCGCGGCCGACGGACCGCACGACACGTCCGACGCCGGCGAATCGCACACCGGCGAACCTCTCGCCGTCCCATCGCAGGCGCAGGCGCAGGCGCAGGCGTCGGTGCCGGTGCCGGTGCCCTGGATCGTCACCGGTCGTAGCCGTGACGCCCTGCGCGACCAGGCCGCCCGTCTGCTCGACCACGTGAGCGCACACCCCGAAGTCGCCGTCGCCGACACCGCGTCGGCGCTCGCGACCACGCGGACGCCGTTCACCCACCGAGCCGTCGTCGTCGGAGACGATCACGACGGCCTCGCGGCCCGGTTGCGGGCCCTGGCCGAGGGAACGCCGCTGCCCGGCACGGTCACCGGCGCCGCACGAGCGGGCGGCCGCACGGCCTTCCTGTTCACCGGCCAGGGGGCGCAGCGGCCCGGCATGGGCCGCGAACTGCACGCCGCCCATCCGGTGTTCGCGCAGGCCTTCGACGCCGTGTGCGAACGCGTTCCGGGACTGCGGGCGGTGGTCCTGGGAGACGACGCCGAACTCCTGAACCGCACCGAGCACGCACAGCCCGCCCTGTTCGCCTTCGAAGTGGCCCTGTACCGCCTGCTGGAGTCGTGGGGCGTCCGCCCGGACCACGTCGCAGGCCACTCCGTCGGCGAGATCGCCGCGGCCCATGTCGCCGGAGTGTTCTCCCTCGACGACGCCTGCGCCCTGGTCGCCGCCCGCGGCCGGCTCATGCAGGCGCTCCCCTCCGGCGGCACGATGGCCTCGATCCGGGCCACCGAGCAGGAGGTCCTGCCGCTGCTGTCCGGACACGAACGCGAAGTCGGCGTCGCCGCCCTCAACGGGCCCTCCGCGACCGTCGTCTCCGGCACGGAGGAGGCCGTCGCCCGGATCTGCGAGCACTTCTCGGCGGCCGGCCGGCGCACGACGCGGCTCCGGGTCAGCCACGCCTTCCACTCCCCGCTCATGGATCCGGCGCTCGACGACTTCCGCGCAGTCGCCGCCGGCATCTCCTACGACGAGCCCGTCCTGTCCGTCGTCTCCGCACGCACCGGTGAACCGGCCACCGCCGGTCTGCTCACCGACCCCGAGCACTGGGTGCGGCACCTTCGTGAGCCGGTCCGCTTCCACGACTGCGTCACCCGGCTGCACGGCCTCGGCGTCCGCCGCTTCCTGGAGGTCGGGCCGGACAGTTCGCTCACCGCGCTCGCCGAGACGGCCCTCGCCGAGGCGGAGCCCGACGCGGCCGAAACGGTGTTCGCGGCAGCGGTCCTGCGGGACGAGCCCGAGACCGGCTGTCTGCTCCGCGCCGTCGGCACACTGTTCGCGCACGGCGCCGAGCCCGACTGGACCGCGCTCCTCCCCGGCGCCCGCGCCGTGCCGTTGCCCACCTACGCTTTCCAGCGGCAGCGGTTCTGGCTGCCGACCGTGGCCCCGGCCGGCGACCCCGAGGCCGCCGGACTGCACCCCGCGGACCACCCGTTCCTCGCGGCCGAGATAGCCCGCGCGGGTTCGGACGCCCCGCTGTTCACCGGACGGCTGTCACTGCGCAGCCACCCCTGGCTCGCCGACCACGCCGTCCTCGGGCAGGTCATCCTGCCCGCCACCGGCTACCTCGACCTCGCCGTGCACGTGGGCGACCGCACCGGCTGCGGCCACCTGAGCGAACTCACCCTGCTCAGCCCGCTCGTCGTGCCCGCCGAGGGCGCCGCCCGCCTTCAGGTCACCGTGGAAGCCGCCGACGATCAGGGCCGCCGTGCCTTCGCCGTGTGGTCGAGGCCCTCCGCGGACGACGGGGAATGGCAGCGCCACGCCCAGGGCGTCCTCGCCCCGCAGCCGCCGTCCGCGCCGGAAGGCGACCTGGCCGCCTGGCCCCCGCCGGGAGCCTCCCTCGTCTCCGGCGAGGACCCCTACCCGGCCTTCGCCGCCGCGGGCTTCGCCTACGGTCCGAGCTTCCGCGGCCTGGGCAGCGTGTGGGAGCGCGGCGAGGAGGTGTACGCCGAGGTCGCCCTGCCGGAGCCGTACCGGGAGGACGCCTCCCGGCACGCCCTGCATCCTGCCCTGCTCGACGCGGCCGTCCAGGCTCTGCTGGTCAGGCGCCCCGGGCTGCGGCGCGACGACGAGGACACGGCGCCGATGCTGCCGTTCGCGTGGACCGGGCTGACCCTGCACGCCACCGGCGCGACCGCGCTGCGTGTGCGCCTGAGCCCCGCCGGCCACGACCACGGCTACCGGGTCCTGGTCACCGACACCACCGGCCGGGCCGTCGCCACCGCCGATGCGATCACCCTGCGGGCGGTGACCGCCGCCCCGGCCGCGGCGGGGACGGGCCGGCCCGAACTGCTGCGCCTGGACTGGCAGGAGGCGCTTCCCGCCCCCGAGCCGCCCGCTCCGCGCACGGTGCGCTGGATCGTCCTGGGCGGGGGCGACGACCGGGTGGTCGCCTCCCTCGACGCGGCCGGGGTCCACGTGGAGACCTACGCCGACCTCGAGTCGCTCGCCAAGGCGCTCGACACCGGCATGACGATGCCCGAGGCGGTCGTCGTCGCACCGGAGGCGGGTCACGTCGGCGATCACGGCATGCCCGAGGCGTTGCGGGGCCGCCTGTCCCGCGCTCACGAGGTGATGAGCGGCTGGCTCGCCGACGAGCGGTACGCCGACGCCCGGCTCGTGTTCGTCACCCGCCGCGCCGTGACGGCGGGCCGGGACGACGCATCCGCGGGCGTGGTCCCGCCGGATGTGACCGCCGCCGCCCTGTGGGGACTGGTCCGCGCCGGACAGACCGAACACCCCGGCCGGTTCCAGCTGGTGGACCTGCCCGGCGGGACCGAGGCCGGCGACGAGGCCGCACTGCTCGCAGCGATCGCAGCCGGCCGCCCGCACAGTGCGGTCCGCGACGGCCGGGTCCTGTACCCCGACGCCGTGCCCGCCGCCCCCGGCGACGTACCCGACCTCGCCGCGGGCACGGTGCTCGTCACCGGCGCCACCGGCGCCCTCGGCCGGGCCGTCGCCCGCCACCTCGTCACCCGGCACGGTGTGCGTTCGCTGCTGCTCGCCGGACGACGCGGCCCCGCCGCGGACGGGGCGGACGCCCTGGTGTCCGAGCTGACGGAGCTGGGCGCCCGCGTACGTCTGGAGGCCTGCGACGTCGCCCGGCGAGGCGACGTCGAACTGCTGTTGACCCACGTGCCGGCCGACGCGCCGCTGACCGGGGTGATCCACGCGGCCGGCGTCACCGACGACGCCGTCCTCACCGCACTCGACGGGGCGCGCTTCGACACGGTGCTGCGCCCGAAGGCGGACGGCGCCTGGAACCTGCACCACGCCACGGCGGACCACCGTCCGGCCGCGTTCGTGCTGTTCTCCTCGGCGGCGGGCGCCTTCGGCGCTCCCGGCCAGGCCAACTACGCGGCGGCGAACGCCTTCCTCGACGGCCTCGCCGCTCTCAGGCGCTCAACGGGACGACCCGCTGCGTCCGTCGCCTGGGGCCTGTGGAGCGACGACAGCGGCATCACCGCCCGTCTGTCCCGAACCGACCGGGGCCGACTGAGCCGCGGCGGCCTGCGTCCTTTGACCACCGAGGACGCCCTCGCCCTTCTCGACGACGCCCTCACCACGGCCGACCCCGCGGTGATCGCCGTCGCCACCGGTTCGGGCCGGGCAGGAGTCCGTGCGATGCTGCGGCCCGGCACCGCGGCGGCGCGACGCAGGAGCGCGTCCGGTCCATCGGAGCCGGCCGGCCCGTCGCTGCTGGCGGGACGCTCCGCGGAAGAGGGCCGCACCGTGCTGCTCGGTCTGGTGCGCGACCTCGCCGCCACCGTGCTGGGGCACGCGAGCGCGGACGAGGTGGAGCCCGACCGGCTCTTCACCGAGCAGGGCTTCGACTCCCTCACGGTGGTCGAACTCCGTAACCACCTCGCCACCGCCACCGGCCTGAAGCTGGCGCCGACCCTTCTGTTCGACCACGCCACGCCAGAGGCCCTCGCCGCACATGTGCACGGCCGGCTCGCCGAGCGGGCACCGCAGGAGACCGGCGGGGAACAGGCTGCGGGCGCGTCGGGCATCCGCCCCGAGGACACCCTCGGGGGCCTGTTCAAGCAGGCCTGCCTCGACGACCGTGTCGACGACGGCTTCACCCTGCTCCAGGCGGCGGCGGAACTGCGTCCCACCTTCACCTCGCCGGACGAACTCCCCGGCCTGCCCGGGGCGATCCGGCTCTCGGCAGGCGGCGCCGCGACCCCGCTGGTCTGCTTCAGCTCCTATGTCGCCCTCGCCGGCGTCCACCAGTACGCCCGGTTCGCCTCTCCGTTCCGCGGCCGCCGCGACGTCTGGGCACTGCCCACCCAGGGCTTCGGCACGGGGGAGGCGCTGCCGGCGACCTTCGATGCGGTGGCCGACCTGCACGCCGACGCCGTACGGCGGACCGTCGGGGACGTCCGACCGGTCCTGCTCGGCTCGTCGTCCGGTGGGGTCCTCGCCCTCTCCGCGGCTCGGCGGATGCAGGAGCGCGGCGCTCCGCCGGCCGCCGTCGTCCTGCTGGACACCTATATGCCCCGGGCCGACTCCCCGTTCCTGCGCTTCTCCCAGCAGATGCTCAGCGGCATGTTCGAACGGGAGTCGATGTTCGCGCACATGGACTCGGCTCGGCTCACCGCGATGAGCTGGTACGTCGCGATGATCGGGGAATGGGAGCCGGGCCCCCTGGAGTGCCCCGTGCTGCTGGTGCGTTCCAGCGAGCCCCCGGTGCCCGCGGAACCCGGTGAGGAGATGCGGCCCGAGGAGTGGCAGACGTCCTGGCACCGCGCCCACACCGTCCTCGACGTCCCCGGCAACCACTTCACGATGATGGAGGACCACGCCCGCTCCACCGCCGGGGCCACCGACGGCTGGCTCACCGCCCGAGGCGCCTGACCGGCTCCCCGCACCGAGGGCCCTGCCCCCCCGCTCGACGGGGGCAGGGCCCTCCGCCTTGCCGGCAGGCGGCGTCCAGGGCATCGCCGGGCCGGGTTTAGAGAAAGACCTAGTGCCCCCCTCGACATACTGCTTGGCAAGGATCGGGAACGATCTCTGCCGCTCCTTGTGCCGACGGTGCCTGGGGGATGGCGGCCCCGGATTGTCAGAGTCCGTCCATCGTCCCATGTGATTGGAAGCCGAGCTGTGACTGAAGAACCCTCCGTCGCACTTGTCCGCCCGCTGCACGAGATCCTCACGCACCACGCACTGCAGCGAGCGGACGAGCGGGTTTTCCAGGACTCCCGGCGGTCCGTCACCTACGGTGCTCTGGAGCGGCGCACCCGGTTCCTGGCCGGGCACCTCGCCGCACTCGGGGTCGGACGCGGTGACCGCGTCCTGCTGCGCATGGGCAACCGGGTCGAGATGATCGAGAGTTATCTCGCCGTCACGCGCGCGGGAGCCGTCGGCGTGCCGGTCGACCCGCGCTCCTCCGACAGCGAGCTCGCCCACCATCTCCTCGACAGCGGCGCCCGCACGGTGATCAGCGGCGCGGCGCAGATACCCCAGCTGCTGAGGACCGGTCGGAGCAGCGGGCTGGACTGCTGTCTGATCGTCGTCGGCGCCACCGAGCCGGTCGCGGGCGCCGCCGACTTCGAGCACCTCGCCGTCACCCCGCCGCCCGCCGACGCGCGGGACGACCTGGACCTGGACGAGACGGCCTGGATCCTGTACACCTCCGGCACCACCGGACGCCCCAAGGGCGTGGTCACGACCCAGCGCAAGTCCCTCTGGGCCACGGCCGCATGCACCCGGCCGATCCTCGGCCTGTCCGCGACCGACCGCCTCGTGTGGCCGATGCCGCTGTACCACGCCGCCTCGCACAACATCGGCGTGCTCGCCACGCTGGCCGTCGGGGCCTTCGCCCACATCCTGGAGGGCTCGGCCCCGGACGAGATCATGGAGACCGTCCGCAGCGAGCAGGCCACCTTCCTGGTCGGCTCTCCCACCACGTACCACCGCATGGTGGACATCGCGCGCGAGCAGGCGCTCGAACTGCCGCAGCTGCGCGTGTGCATGGCGGCCGGCTCGGCCTGCCCGACCGAGCTGCACGAAGCCTTCGAGGACACCTTCGGCATCCGCCTCCTGGACAGCTACGGCAGCAGCGAGACCGGCGGAGCCATCACCACCCAGGCGCTCACCGGGCCACGCGTCCTCGGCGCGGCCGGTGCCCCGCTGCCCGGCCTGACGCTGCGTCTGACGGACGCGCTGACCGGAGAGGAGGTGACGGCCGGTCAAGAGGGCGAGATCTGGGTGCACAGCCCGGCCACCATGACCGGATATCACAACGCCCCGGAAGCGACCCGGGCCGTGCTCGTGGACGGCTGGTACCGCACCGGCGACCTCGGCCGGCAGGACTCCGCCGGGAACCTCACCATCACCGGCCGGGTCAAGGAACTCATCATCCGCGGCGGCGAGAACATCCACCCCGCGGAGGTGGAGCACGTCCTGGCCGGGGTGCCCGGCGTGGCCGAGGCCGCGGTGGCGGGCAAGCCCCACGCCGTACTGGGTGAGGTACCCGTCGCCTACCTGGTGCCGGGTCCGGAAGGCCCCGGGGGCATCGACGCCCGCGAGCTTCTGGAGACCTGCCGCCGGGAACTCTCCTACTTCAAGGTGCCCGACGAGTTCCACGTCATCGACGCCATACCGCGTACGTCGACGGGGAAGACCGCCCGTCGACGGCTGGCCGAGCTGCCCGGAACGCTGCTCGTCGTCAATCCGTCGGTGAGCGTCCGCCCCGACCTGGCCGCCGAAGGCCCGACGGGAACAGCGCCCGCCGTCACCCCGCCGTCCGCCGACGCCGTCCTCCCGACGACGCGGCACGGGCTGCTCGGCCTGGTGCGCTCCGTGGTGGCGGACGTCCTCGGCCTGCCCTCCGAGGAGGTGACAGCCGATCGGCCTCTGCATGAACTCGGCTTCACGTCCCTGTCCGCCGTGACCCTCCGCGACCGGTTGTCGGCCGCCTCCGGTCACCGTCTCTCAGCCGCCGTGGCCTACGACTACCCGACCCCGCAAGCCCTCGCGCGGTACCTCGACGGCCTGGGGGAGGGCGGCGCCGGCGCGGAGAGCGCGGGGGAGGCCGAGGGAACGGCTGTGACGGGCCGGTCGGACGAGCCCATCGCCGTCGTGGCGATGGGCTGCCGTCTGCCCGGCGGCGCCCGGACGCCCAAGGAGCTGTGGGACCTGCTCGTGGCGGAGACCGACGCGGTCGGACCGCTTCCCGACGACCGGGGCTGGAACCTGGACCGGCTCCTGGGCGACGAAAGCAGCGGCGGCGGAAAGTCGTCCGCCCGCCAGGGCGCGTTCCTGGAGGGCGCCGGACGGTTCGACGAGGCGTTCTTCGGGATATCGCCGCGTGAGGCGCTGGCGATGGATCCGCAGCAGCGGCTGCTGCTGGAGACGGCCTGGGAGACCTTCGAACGCGCGGGCATCGACCCGGTCTCGCTGAAGGGCAGCCGGACAGGCGTCTTCGCCGGCGTGATGTACGGGGGCTACGGCCCCGGCCTCCACGAGCGCGCCCCCGAGAACCTGGAGGGCTACCTCGGCAACGGATCGGCCGTCAGCGTCGCCTCCGGCCGTATCTCCTACACACTGGGTCTGCTGGGGCCGGCGATCACGGTGGACACGGCGTGTTCGTCGTCGCTGGTGGCGATCCATCTGGCGGCGCAGTCGCTGCGGCAGGGCGAGTGCACCCTCGCCCTCGCGGGCGGCGCCACCGTGATGTCGACGCCCGGCGCACTCGTGGAGTTCAGCCGTCAGGGGGCGCTCTCGTCCGACGGGCGGTGCCGGGCGTTCGCGGCCGGGGCGAGCGGCACGGGCTTCGCCGAGGGCGTCGGCCTGGTCCTGCTGGAACGGCTTTCGGACGCGCGCCGGCTGGGGCATCCGGTGCTGGCGGTGGTGCGGGGTTCGGCGGTGAACCAGGACGGCGCGTCCAACGGGCTCACCGCCCCGAACGGCCCCGCGCAGCAGCGGGTGATCCGGACCGCTCTGGCGCAGGCCGGGCTGGCCCCCGCCGAGATCAGCGCCGTCGAGGCGCACGGCACCGGCACCACTCTCGGCGACCCCATCGAGGCTCAGGCGCTCCTGGCCGCCTACGGGCAGGATCGTCCGGCCGGGGAGCCTCTTCTGCTGGGGTCGGTGAAGTCCAACATCGGCCACACCCAGGCCGCGGCCGGCGTCGCCGGCGTCATCAAGATGGTCATGGCCATGCGCCACGACACGCTGCCGCGCACCCTCCACATCGACGCACCCTCACCCCACGTCGACTGGAGCACGGGCGCACTCCAGCTCCTGACCGAATCCCGGCCCTGGCCGCGCACCGGCACTCCCCGCCGCGCCGGCGTCTCCTCCTTCGGCGCCAGTGGCACGAACGCGCATCTGATCCTGGAGGAGGCGCCCGCGGAGCTCGTTCCCGCAGCGGTGGCCGAACCGTCCGGGGTGGCGGTGCCGATGCTGCTGTCGGGGCGTGGTGAGGGCGCGCTGCGGGCCCAGGCCGGGCGGCTGGCGGACTTCCTGGAACGTCACCCCGACCTGCCCACCGACGCGGTGGCGCGCATGCTCGCCGGCTCACGGACCGTGTTCGAACACCGAGCGGCGGTCACCGGAGACGATCGAAAGCAACTGCTGACGCGGCTGCGCTCGCTGGCCGACATGGACGCGGACGAACACGCGGATGTGGGCGAGCTGGTCGGTGTGGTGCGTGGCGCCGGCCGTCCGCTCGGCGATCCCGTGTTCGTCTTTCCCGGTCAGGGCGCCCAGTGGCCTGCCATGGCCGTCGAGCTCCTCGACGACGGCGGCCCGTTCGCGCTGCGTCTGGGGGAGTGCCGTGAGGCGCTGCGGCCCTTCGTGGACTGGGACTTGTTCGCGGTGTTGCGCGGT
>NZ_JBMNDR010000163.1:0-8475 GCF_052543235.1 Streptomyces sp. SAS_272
TCTCGGAAGGGGCGCCCCCATCGCCGTGCCGCCGCCGAACAGCCGGCGGGACACCTGACGAAACAACCGGCGAGCGACCAGGCGACTAGAAGAACACCGAGCGCCGCTGCACCAGCAGCTTGTAGAGGGTGTGCTGGATCTGCTCGCGCACCTGGTCCGTGAGGTTGAACATCAGCATCGGGTCCTCCGCCGCCTCCGGCGGATAGCCGTCCGTCGGGATCGGCTCGCCGAACTGGATCGTCCACTTCGTCGGCAGCGGAACCGCGCCCAACGGGCCGAGCCAGGGGAACGTCGGCGTGAGCGGGAAGTACGGGATGCCCAGCACCCGGGCCAGCGTCCTGGCGTTGCCGATCATCGGGTAGATCTCCTCGGCCCCGACGATCGAGCAGGGAACGATCGGGGCGCCCTTCCGCAGGGCGGTCGAGACGAAGCCGCCCCGGCCGAACCGCTGAAGCTTGTACCGCTCGTTGAACGGCTTCCCGATGCCCTTGAAGCCCTCCGGCATCACCCCGACCAGCTCGCCCTGGCCGAGCAGCCGTTCGGCGTCCTCCGCGCAGGCCAGAGTGTGCCCCAGCTTGCGCGCCAGCTCGTTGACGACCGGCAGCACGAAGACGAGATCGGCGGCGAGCAACCGCAGATGACGACCCGCCGGGTGCTGGTCGTGGACGGCCACCTGCATCATCAGGCCGTCCAGCGGCAGCGTCCCCGAGTGGTTGGCCACGATCAGCGCCCCGCCCTCGGCCGGGATGTTCTCGACGCCCTTCACCTCGACCCGGAAGTACTTCTCGTACAGCGGCCGCAGCAGGGACATCAGGACCTGATCGGTCAGCTCCTCGTCGTAGCCGAAGTCGTCGACCTCGTAGTCGCCCGTGAGCCGCCGGCGCAGGAAGGACAACCCGCCCGCGATCCGCCGCTCCAAACCGCCCCCGGCCTCGTAAGGCCCTTCCTCACCCGTCACAGGAACATCATCCAGCCCGGCCGCCCCTGTGTGCAGGGGCTGGACCTCGCCGACCGGGCCGTTCTCACCGGCCTCGCCGAGTTCCAGGACCTGCGCGGGCTCGCCGTTCCTGCGCCGGCTCCCCACACTCCGTCGCCGGGACGGCCGCGCCACGGCGCTCCCCCGGGACCGGTCGTCGTCGAACGGAATGACCTTGGCGTCCGCCATCGTTGATGCGCTCCTCAGTTGGCGCTCTGCGTCGGGGGGGTGACCGGGGACCGGTCCGGGGCCGTGCCACGGGTGCCGCCCGGCAGCGGCAGCGCGGCGATCCGGTCGACCACCCCGGCGACGGCTCCCGGCGGCAGCAGACCGGGTCCGTGGGCGCGCGCGAAGTCCTCGAAGGTCTCGGCCGTCGTGTACCGGGGCGTGAACCCCAGCGTCTCGCGCATCTGGACCGTCGACACCACCCGGCCGTGGGTGAGCAGCCGGATCTGCTCCGGCGAGAAGTCCGTCATGCCCAGCGTACGCACCAGCGAGCCCGCCCAGGTGACGGCGGGCAGCAGCAGCGGCACCGTGGGCCGCCCGAGCCGCCGCGAGCACTGCGACAGCAACAGCACCCCGTCCCCGGCGATGTTGAAGGTGCCGCTGTTGAGCGTGCCCCGCTCCGGCTCGTGCGCGGCGATCCGCAGCACCTGGATCACGTCGTCCTCGTGCACGAACTGCAGCCGGGGGTCGTAGCCGAGCACCGTGGGCAGCACCGGCAGCGCGAAGTACGAGGCGAGCGGCGTCTCCGCGGTCGGCCCGAGGATGTTGGCGAACCGCAGGACGCACACGGCGACGTCCGGCCGCCGCCGGGCGAACCCGCGGACGTACCCCTCCACCTCGACGGTGTCCTTGGCGAAACCGCCGCTCGGCAGCGCCTTGGCGGGCGTGGTCTCGGTGAACACGGCCGGGTCCCGGGACGCGGACCCGTACACGTTGGTGCTGGACTTCACGACGAGCCGCTTCACGTTCGGCGACTTCTGACAGGCGCCGAGCAGCTGCATCGTGCCGATGACGTTGGTCTCCTTGACCGTGGTCCGGCTGCCGCTGCCCAGCGCGGTCGCCGTCACGTCCAGGTGGACGACCGTGTCGGCGCCGGTCTCGGCCAGCACCCGCGCGATGGTGGGCTGCCGGATGTCGGCCTGGATGAACTCGGCGCCCCCGAGATGATGCTCGGGCCGCACGACGTCCACGGCGACCACCCGGTCGACCTGTGGGTCCCGCTGGATCCGCCGGACGAAGCGGCCCCCCAGCTGACGGGCCACTCCGGTAACGAGCACGACCTTTCCCAAGATCCGCGCCTTCCTTCCGTCCTGGAACCGCCGGCTGCCGCACCGGGTTCCCGTCTGCGGGCCAACTTAGCGGGTCGGTGTTGCCCTGTGGTGACTGCCCGATGCGCGAAGTGACGAGAAACGGGCGGTCGCACGACCACACCCGCAATCATGCCGGTCCAGGCATGCGCACGGCGTTCAACGGACCGCACGACGCCCGGATATGCGTGTGGCCCCCCACCGACGGATCGATGGGGGGCCACACCACGCCTACGCGGCTCGCGTCGCGCGAAGGACGCGCGAAGAAGCAGAACGTGCCTGCTTCTCGCGCCTACTTCTTGTTGCGACGCTGAACGCGCGTGCGCTTGAGCAGCTTGCGGTGCTTCTTCTTGGCCATCCGCTTGCGCCGCTTCTTGATAACAGAGCCCACGACTACCCTCGCTCACTTCTCATCACTCGGTGCTGGGCGCCATGGGCCCATACGACCTACGAGGGGCTAGCCTACCCGCCTGAGCGCTGAGGTCGTAATCGAGGGCGGAAGGGCCCGGGACGGCACTGACGGCCGGGCCGTTCGCCCATGGGCCTGCCCGGCAGGCAGGCCCCGGCCGTCAGGCGGTTTCCACCCCCACGTAGCTCTCGCGGAGGTACTCGTGAACCGCTTGCTCGGGGACGCGGAAGGACCGCCCCACCCGGATCGCGGGCAGATGACCACTGTGCACCAGCCGGTACACGGTCATCTTCGACACTCGCATCACCGAGGCGACTTCCGCCACGGTCAGGAACTGAACCTCGTTCAGAGGCCTCTCGCCAGCTGCAGCCATGACACACCTGAACCTTCCGCACTCGACTCGACGGCCACCGGCTTCCCCTTCCGGTGACTCTTCGTCGCTGCGTGCTCACTCCCCAATGTAGGGGCGGGTGATGCGAGTGGGGAAGAGGTGCACCCATCAGCGGCCTACTGTGACAGACACGCTCGATTGAGTACGTAGCGGGCCAGCGGCCTGTAGTAGTCGGAGCGCACGGCGTCATCAAGCGGAACGGCCACCGAGACGATCCCCTCAGCCTCCCCCACGAACAGCGCGGGGTCGTCGGTGTCGGCCAGTCCGACCGCCTCGAACCCCAGCTGACCAGCCCCGCAGACCCATCCGTGGTCCCCGATCACGAGCTCGGGCAACGGTCCGCCGGCCTCGGCGGCCGCGGCGAGCGCCACCCGAACCGGCAGCGGAGAATGACTGTGCACACCGGTCGCACAACCGGCGCGTTCACCCTCCGCCTCCCGGACGACCGCCACCCCTCGTACGTAGTCCAGGGTGTGGGGGCGTAGACCGAACCGGGTCGTTATGTCGACACAGCGACCCTGCGCCGGGGTGAGAACATCACATCCCGCCGTCTGCAAAGCGTCCGCAAGACCGGCGTAGAAACCCAGCAGCCGATGCGGGTGCCCGGTGCCGAGGAGCACGGCCGCGCCACGCTGGGCGACCGAGGCGAGCCGCTCCGCGAACGCGTCGAGTGCGGCCAGCGTCCGCTCGGGATCGATCACATCATGCCCCGACACGCATCCTGGATCGGCCGAAACCCCGCACTTGTCCGCCATCAACGCGATCAGCTCCCGCTGCCCCCAACTCCCCTCGGGATCAAGGCCGATCAGCACGCGCGGATCCCGGGCGGCGAAGAGCCGATAGCTCCGCAGGCTCACCTCCCGGGAGGTCGCGACCACCCCGGCCAGCCGCGCGGCGAGCAGATGCGCCCGAAGCGCCCCGGTACTCAACACGCAAGCGATGCTGTCGGACGAGAACGCCCGAGGGGCAAGAACCGCAAGAACACCCCACAGTCGGCGTAAGCCCACCAGCCCCATCACCCATCCACCCCGAGCACCCGTCCAGCCAGCCCGGCCTTCCAACCCGAGCACCCATCCGCCCCGAGCACCCGTCCAGCCCGCCCGGCCTTCCAGCCCGTCCGGCGCTTGAGGACGAGGCCGTCCAGGCCGACGGGGGGCCAGGCCGACGGGGGGCCAGGCCGACGGGGGGCCAGGGGGCGGCGCCCCCTGCGGGGTACCAGGGGCAGCGCCCCTGAGGACGGGACGGGAAGGGGCGGCGGGGGCGAAGAAGACCGCCCGGCGCCACCCCGCCTACGCCAACAGCCCCCGCAACGGGAACACCGCCCGCCGAGTAGCCAGCACCGCCTGATCCAACCGATCGGCGGGGTCGTACCCCGAGTCCCACCCGTCCCACCCCACCGGCCACCGCCCGTCGGTCATCCGCATCGGCCCCAACTGCCGCGTACGAGCGAACACGTCCTGCCGCCAGCCCTCCGGAATCACCGTCTCGGGCGGCACCGGAACCCCGCCCGCCACGCCCACCAGATGCGTCCACGACCGCGGCACCACGTCCACCACCGCGTAACCGCCGCCGCCGAGCGCGACCCACTTCCCCCCGGCGTGCTCGTGCGCCAACTCATGACAGGCCACCTGCACGGCCCGCTGCGCGTCGAGCGACACCGCGAGATGGGCCAGCGGGTCCTCGAAGTGCGTGTCGGCCCCGTGCTGGGTCACCAGGACATCCGGCCGGAAGTCGGCGATCAGCTCCGGCACCACCGCGTGGAACGCCCGCAGCCACCCCGCGTCCCCGGTCCCGGCCGGCAGCGCGACGTTCACCGCCGACCCCTGCGCGGCCTCTCCGCCCGTCTCCTCCGGCCACCCCGTCTGCGGGAACAACGTCCGCGGATGCTCGTGCAACGAGACCGTCAGCACCCGTGGGTCCTCCCAGAACGCCGCCTGGACCCCGTCCCCGTGATGCACGTCCACGTCCACGTACGCGACCCGCTTCGCCCCGAGCTCCAGCAGCCGGGCGATCGCCAGCGAGGCGTCGTTGTAGATGCAGAACCCGGACGCGCCCCCGGGCATCGCATGGTGCAGCCCGCCCGCGAAGTTCACGGCGTGCAGCGCCTCCCCCCGCCACACGGCCTCCGCCGCCCCCACGGAGAGGCCGGCGATCAGGGCGGACACCTCGTGCATCCCCGCGAACGCCGGGTCGTCCATCGTCCCCAGCCCGTACGACTGGTCCGCCGCCCCCGGCTCGGCCGACGCCGCCTTCACCGCGTCGACGTAGTCCTCCCGGTGCACGAGCCGCAGCGTCGACTCCCCGGCGGGCTTCGCCGAGACGACGTCCACCTCCCGGTCCAGCCCCAGGGCCCCGACCAGCCTCCGGGTCAGATCCAGCCGGACCGGATCCATCGGATGCCCGGGCCCGAAGTCATAGCCCGTTACTGCCTCGTCCCACATCAGCTGTGCGCGGCCGCTCATGCCCGTCACCGTATCGGTCCGGTTGAGCAGCGAACGAACGGGCGTACGCCAACGTCACCAGCACCAACACCATCGGCACGACCATCGCCCCCCGATAGCTCCACGCGTCGCCCAGCGCCCCCACCAACGGCGACCCCACCAGGAACCCGACGTAGTTGAAGATGTTGAGACGGGCGATCGCCGCGTCCGAAGCCCCCGGGAACAGCCGCCCCGCCGCCGCGAACGTCTGCGGCACCAGCACGCACAGGCCCAGCCCCACGAGCGTGAAGCCGAGCATCCCGACCCATGCGCCCGGCGCGACGGCCACCACCGCGAACCCCGCCGCCGCGACCAGCGCCCCCAGCCGCACCACCGCCGCGGCCCCGAACCTGCGGACCCCGAAGTCCCCGATGGCCCGCCCGAGCAGCGTCGTCACCATGTAGACGTTGTAGGGGACCGTCGCCAGCTGCTCCGAGCTTCCCAGCACGTCCTGCAGGTACTTCGCACTCCAGTTGGAGACCGTCGAGTCCCCGATGTAGGCGAAGCTCATCACCAGGCACAGCGGCAGCAGCACCTTGAAGACGAGGCCCGCCTCGCCGCCGCTCGCCTTCCCGTCCTCCACCGCCGCTCCGTCGGCCTCCGTGCCCCCGTCCACGTACCACCGGCTGCCCAGCAGCGCCGCCGGCAACAGCACCGCCACCACCGGCAGATACGACACCCACAGCGCGAGATGCCAGTGCGCGCCCGCCCAGGCCAGCGAGGCCCCCAGGATCCCGCCCAGGCTGTACACCGCGTGGAAGCTGAGCATGATGCTGCGCCCGTACGTCCGCTGCAGGCTCACCCCGAGCATGTTCATCGAGGCGTCCAGCGCACCGACGGCCAGCCCGAACACGGCCAGGGCGGCCCCCAGCTCGGCCATTCCCCGCCCGGCACCGACCCCGAGCAGCGCCAGCAGCACCACCGGCTGGGACCAGCGCAGCAGCCGGCTGGGCGGTATCCGCTTCACCAACTGCTCGGTCGTCACACTGCCGACGCCCGCGAGTATCGGGACGGCGGCCAGAAACGCGGGCAGCAACGCGTCAGAAACCCCGTACCTATCCTGGATGGCCGGAATCCTGGTCACGAGCAGCGCGAAGGCGACTCCCTGTGCGAAGAAGCTGAACGCCAGAGAGGCCCTACCGCGCCGCAGCACATCTGTCATGGCGGCGAGCGTAGGGCCCTTGCGTACTCGTGGGTAGATCCAGCCAAAGATGAGTTCTCTTCAGCTTTCACCGGGTTGCCGATGACGGCCGGCAGCCGACCCGCCCTATCGGGCGAGAGCGACCTCGGGCGCGACGGCCCGAACCTCCTCGACCGCCACCTCGACGCCCGCCCCTGCGTCCGTCACACCGGCCTCCGCGGCCTTCGCCTCGAAGGACACCATCGCCTCCATCGGACCGGCGCCCAGCGCCCCGCCGAGCACGATCCCCAGCACGATCGCCACCACCATGATCACCGAGCCGAGCCACACCATCGTGTCGACCGGCACCGTGTAGGCCCCGACGACCCGCACGACGCATTCGGCGAGCAGCACCGCACCCCACACGACCGAGAAGGCCCGCTCCCGCCTCCGGAAGTCCGCCGACGCCACCGACACCCCGCTCGCCAGCCGCTCCCACGCGGCGTCCCGGACCGCGTTCCCCTTCACCAGGAACGGCTTGAGCCCGGCGGTCATCATCGGCTTCCCCAGCATCACGGAGACCAGGATCCCGATCCCGACCGTGCTGCTGACCCCGCTGTCCTTGGCCAGCATCAGCCGCGGATCGCCGGCGACGAAGCTGAGCACCAGCCCGACGACGTTGACGACGAGGATCAGCCCGGCGAGCCCGTTGACGGTGCGCTCCCTGGCCACGCTCCACAGCGTCCGCGCGGCCGGCACCACGCTGCTCCACGCGAGAGCGGCGAAGGTGCTCATCCCGAACGCGCCCTTGAAGAGGTAGTACGACCCGAGCGGCACCGCCACGTCCACGATGAGCGGGGCGAAGGCGTTCTGCTTCTTGTGCTGGTTCGTCGTCATGCACACAGCTTCGCCGCCGGGAGGGGTCCCCCGGTAGGAACGATCGTCCGGAGCTCGGCATGACAAATGTCAGCCAGTACGCCGGACCGGCGTCAAACGAGCAGGTCACCCAACTGCTGCATGTCCGCGAAGAGTTGCGTGGCCCCGGCGAGCTTCGCGGCGGGCGTCATCGCGGTGAACCCGTACACGTCCATCCCGGCGGCCCGGGCCGCCTGCACCCCCAGCGGGCTGTCCTCGACGACCACACACCGCGCCGGCTCGACGCCCATCCGCTCGGCCGCGAAGAGGAAGAGGTCCGGAGCAGGCTTGCCCTTGCCCACATCCTGCGAACTGAAGACACGGCTCTCGTCGAACCACCGGTCAAGCCCCGTCGTCCGATGCCCCACCCGAATCCGCTCATGGCTCCCCGAGGACGCCACGCAGTACGGCACCTCGTCCGCCGCCAGCTTCTCCAGCACGGCCACGATGCCCGGGACGGGCCGCAGCTCCCGCTCGAAGGCGTCGAACACCCGCCGGTGGAAGACGTCGTCGAAGTCGGCCGGCAGCCGTTTCCCCGTGCGCTCCACGACCAGGTCGTGGATGCGGTGCATCGCCGAGCCCATGTAGTCCCGGATGGAGTCCTCATAGCTGGTCGGATGCCCCAGCTCGGTCAGATAGCCGGCCAGCAGACGGTTGGAGATCGGCTCACTGTCCACGAGGACGCCGTCGTTGTCGAAGACCACCAAGTCGTAGCGCATATTCAGACCCTAAACGCAGAAAACCCCCGTGCCGAATGGCACGGGGGTTTTCGCAATGATTGTTCGGCGGTGTCCTACTCTCCCACAGGGTCCCCCCTGCAGTACCATCGGCGCTGTGAGGCTTAGCTTCCGGGTTCGGAATGTAACCGGGC
>NZ_JBMNDR010000164.1:0-8403 GCF_052543235.1 Streptomyces sp. SAS_272
GTCGCACGCCGGACGCCGCCGGGCCGCCCGCCCGACCCCGCGCCACCCTCGTCCGGGCCGCCGCACGGCCTCCCCGGCCCTTCCGGCCCGGCTCCCGGTCCAGACCTCCGGCCCGGCTCCCGGCCCGACTCCCGATCCGGACTCCGGACCAGCTCCTGATCGTGGCTCCGGACGGCTCCTGAACCGGGCCCCGTCCGGCTTCTGGTCCTGCCCCCGGTCCCCCTGGATCAACTCATAGGGTTTTCCCTCGACTTCGCGGACGTATCCGTCAAACCGTGCCAGAAAGCGGTCACTTGGGCGCTTCTTGGTGTTCGCATTCCCCTGGCATGAAGGGTTCGTCGCCAGAGTGGCCCGCACGTCGAGTGATCCACTCGCGTCGAACCACCTACAGGGGGTCCTATGAGATCCAATCGCGCCACGCTGCGCGCCGGAGCGAGCATGGCAGCGACACTGCCCATGATCGTCGGCGCGCTGGCGCTCGGCATACCCGCGGCGCACGCCGCGGACGCCCCGGCCCGCGACACGCTGACCGGGACCAAGCCCGCGTGGGCCACGGCCAAGGCGGACAAGGGCTCGACCCCGGACAGTGCGCAGGTCTCCGCCCGGGTCTACCTCGCGGGACGCGACGCGGCCGGCCTCGGCCGGTACGCGAAGTCGGTCTCCGACCCGAGCTCGGCCGCCTACGGCAAGTACCTCTCCGCCGCGCAGGCGAAGGCCCGCTACGGCGCGACCGCGGCCCAGGTGGCCGCCGTCAAGTCGTGGCTGGCGGCGGCCGGTCTGAAGGTGACCGGCACGACCGAGCACTACGTCTCGGTCAGCGGCGACGTGGCCGCCGTCGAGAAGGCGTTCGGCACCCAGCTGCACAACTACGCCAAGGGCTCGAAGACCTACCGGGCCCCGGCCAAGGCGGCCACCGTCCCGGACAGCCTCGACGGCGCCGTCCTGACCGTCACCGGCCTGGACAACGCCCCGCACAAGGCGACCCACAGCGACCAGCTGCCGGGTCCCGGCGCCGTGTTCAAGAACTCCGGACCGTTCTCCTCGTACTACGGTTCGAACATCGCGACCACGCTGCCGAAGGCGTACGGCAAGTCGATCCCGTACGCCGTGCAGGGTTACACCGGCAAGCAGCTGCGTGCCGCCTACGGCGCGGGCTCGTACACGGGCAAGGGCGTGCGCGTCGCGATCACCGACGCCTTCGCCTCGCCGACGATCGCCTACGACGCGGCCACGTACGCGAAGAAGCACGGCGACGCCGCCTGGAAGACCGGCCAGCTGGGCCAGGTGCTGCCGAAGAACTACACCCACACGGGCGCCGACGAGTGCGACGCCTCGGGCTGGTACGGCGAGGAGACCCTCGACGTCGAGGCCGTGCACGCGGTCGCGCCGGCCGCGAACGTCACGTACGTGGGCGCCGCGTCCTGCATGGACGACGATCTGCTCGACTCGCTGAGCAAGATCGTCGACAACCACCTGGCCGACATCGTCTCCAACTCCTGGGGCGACGTCGAGGCCAACCAGACGCCGGACCTGGCGGCCGCCTACGACCAGGTCTTCCAGTTCGGCGCGGTCGAGGGAATCGGTTTCTACTTCTCCTCCGGCGACAACGGCGACGAGGTCGCCAACACCGGCACCAAGCAGGTCGACACCCCGGCCAACTCGGCGTGGGTGACGGCGGTCGGCGGCACGTCGCTGGCGGTCGGCAAGGGCGACAAGTACCTGTGGGAGACCGGCTGGGGCACCGAGAAGGCCGCGCTGTCCGCGGACGGCAAGAGCTGGACGGGCTTCCCCGGCGCGTACACCTCGGGCGCGGGCGGCGGCACCAGCAAGACGGTCGCCGAGCCGTACTACCAGAAGGGCGTCGTCCCGAACGCGCTCGCCACGGCCAACAACGCCGCCGGCAACCGCGTCGTCCCGGACATCTCGGCGATCGCCGACCCGAACACCGGCTTCAAGGTCGGCCAGACCCAGGCCTTCCCGGACGGGTCCGAGCAGTACAGCGAGTACCGCATCGGCGGCACCTCGCTGGCCGCACCGGTCATCGCGGCGGTGCAGGCGCTGGCCCAGGAGGCGCGCGGCGGCAAGGCGATCGGTTTCGCCAACCCGTCGATCTACTCCAAGTACGGCACGCGGGTCTACCACGACGTGACCGACAACCCCACGGGGTCCGGACTCGCCGTGGCGCGCGTCGACTTCGCCAACAGCGTCGACGCCACCGGGGGCCTGCTGACGTCCGTCCGCAGCCTCGGCAAGGACAGCTCGCTGTCCGCGGTGAAGGGCTACGACGACGTCACCGGCGTGGGCACGCCCGCGAACGGTTACGTCGACTCGTACCGCCGCCGCTGAGCACCGTGAGGTGACGGGGGGCGTGAGGTGATGGGGGGCGTGGGGTGATCGACACCCCGCGCCCCCCATCGCGTCGCTCTGACGATTACACTGTTCCCGTGCCTCAACTTCGTCTCGCCCTGAACCAGATCGACTCGCGTGTCGGCGACCTCGCCGGCAACACCGAAACGATCCTCCGCTGGACCCGGCACTCCGCCGAGCAGGGAGCCCACCTCGTGGCGTTCCCGGAGATGGCGCTGACCGGGTATCCCGTCGAGGACCTCGCCCTGCGCTCCTCCTTCGTCGAGGCCTCCCGCACCGCACTGCGGCAGCTCGCCGCGCGCCTCGCCGACGAGGGCTTCGGCGGGCTGCCGGTCGTCGTCGGATACCTCGACCGGTCGGAGAACGACCAGCCGCGGTTCGGCCGGCCGGCCGGCTCCCCGCGCAACGCCGCGGCGGTGCTGCACGGCGGCGAGGTGGTGCTGTCCTTCGCCAAGCACCACCTGCCCAACTACGGCGTCTTCGACGAGTTCCGCTACTTCGTGCCGGGCGACACCATGCCGGTGCTGCGCGTGCACGGCGTCGACGTGGCCCTCGCGATCTGCGAGGACCTCTGGCAGGACGGCGGCCGCGTCCCCGCGGCGCGCTCCGCCGGAGCCGGTCTGCTGCTCTCCGTCAACGCCTCCCCCTACGAGCGGGACAAGGACGACACCCGCCTGGAGCTGGTCCGCAAGCGGGCGCAGGAGGCCGGCTGCACCACCGCCTACCTCGCGATGATCGGCGGTCAGGACGAGCTCGTCTTCGACGGCGACTCCATCGTCGTGGACAAGGACGGCGAGGTCGTCGCGCGGGCCCCGCAGTTCTCGGAGGGCTGCGTGGTCCTGGACCTCGACCTGCCCGCGGCCTCCCCCGACGCGCCCACGGGCGTCGTGGACGACGGTCTGCGCATCGACCGCGTGGTGCTGTCCGAGGAGCCGCTGCCGCGTTACGAGCCCGAGCTGAGCGGCGGGTACGCGGAGCGGCTGGACGACGCCGAGGAGGTCTACTCGGCGCTGGTCGTGGGGCTGCGGGCGTACGTCGCGAAGAACGGCTTCCGGTCCGTGCTCATCGGGCTGTCGGGCGGGATCGACTCGGCGCTCGTCGCGGCCATCGCCTGTGACGCGGTGGGCGCGCAGAACGTGTACGGCGTGTCGATGCCGTCCAAGTACTCCTCCGACCACTCCAGGGGCGACGCGGCGGAGCTGGCCCGGCGCACCGGACTGAACTTCCGCACGGTGCCGATCGAGCCGATGTTCGACGCGTACATGGGTTCGCTGGGACTGACGGGCCTGGCGGAGGAGAACCTCCAGTCACGCCTGCGCGGGACCCTGCTGATGGCCGTCTCCAACCAGGAGGGCCACATCGTCCTCGCGCCCGGCAACAAGTCGGAGCTGGCGGTCGGCTACTCGACCCTGTACGGCGACTCGGTCGGCGCGTACGGCCCGATCAAGGACGTCTACAAGACGTGGGTCTTCCGGCTCGCCGAGTGGCGCAACCGCGCCGCGGCCGAGCGGGGCCAGACCCCTCCGATCCCGGAGAACTCGATCACCAAGCCGCCGAGCGCCGAGCTGCGCCCCGGCCAGGTGGACACGGACTCGCTCCCGGACTACCCCGTCCTGGACGCGATCCTCGAGATGTACGTGGACCGGGACCAGGGCGCGGACGCGATCGTCGCCGCCGGCTACGACCCCGCGCTGGTCGCCAAGACCCTGCGCATGGTCGACACGGCCGAGTACAAGCGCCGCCAGTACCCGCCGGGCGCGAAGATCTCGGCGAAGGGCTTCGGCAAGGACCGCCGCCTCCCCATCACCAACGGCTGGCGCGAGTCGCTGTAGCCGGGATCGGGGGTCCGCCCCGGCAGGGCTCCGCACGGAACCCGGCCGGGGCGGCGGGGCGGGTCAGCGCACGGTGGCCCGGCCCGCTCCGACCGCCCCCAGAGCGCGCTCCACGGTCTCCCGTTCCTCGCCGACCGGAGCCACGTAGCCGAGGACGTCGCGCGCGGCGTCCTCCCCGAGCACCCGGGTGATCACCCAGGTGGCGAGGTACTGGGACGCCAGGCAGCCGCCTGCCGTGGCGATGTTCCCCTCGGCGTGGAACGGCTCGTCCAGCACGGTGACGCCGCAGGCCTCCACGAAGGGCCGGCTCTTGACGTCCGTGCAGGCCGGCATGGAGCCCAGCAGCCCGAGCCGGGCGAGCACCAGCGCCCCGGAGCACTGCGCGCCGACGAGTTGGCGCGAGGGGTCGAGCCGCAGCGTGGAGATCAGCCGTTCGTCGGCGACCACCTCGCGAGTGCGCACCCCGCTGCCGATCAGCACGACGTCGGCTTCCGCCACGAACTCCATCGGGCGCTGCCCGGTCACCTCGACGCCGTTCATCGACGTGACCACCGGCGCCGGTGTCGTGACGAACGCCTCCAAGCCGTCCTTGCGGCACCGGTTGATCAGCGCGGAGGCGATGAAGCTGTCCAGCTCGTTGAATCCGTCGAAGGTGACCACGGCTACCTGCATCGCAACTCCTCGGGGACGGCGACGGATCACCAGTCTGCGGGGCGCCGGAGGCCGGGTCGAGGGCCGATCGGCGGTGAGTGGCACCCCTCGGGGAGCCGAGGGCCGATCGGCCGTGAGTGGCACCCCTCGGGGAGCCGAGGGCCGGTCGGCGGTGAGTGGCACGCCTCGGGGACATGCCACCCGCCGCTCACCGGTCACGGGGAACGCCGCACAGCCGGCCCGCCGCCGGGGCGGGGCGGGCGGGCCGGCGGTCGCGTCAGTGCCGTGCCGCCGCCTCCGCCGGGCGCGGTACGTGGGTCGCGACGACGCGGTCGCGGCCGCTGGGGCGCGGGGCGCGGCGGGCGTCGACGGCGTACGCGACGCCGGCCACCCCCAGGCCCAGTACCGCCAGGGCCGCCCCGGCGATCGCCGGGGAGGTCACGCCGTAACCGGCCGCGAGGGTCAGGCCGCCGATCCAGGCGCCGCCGGCGTTGGCCATGTTGAACGCGGCCTGGTTGGCGGAGGAGGCCAGCGAGGGGCCCGCGGTCGCCCGCTCCATCACCATCAGGTTGAGCGGGGAGCCCGTCACGAACGCCGCGACGCCGAGCAGGACCACGGCCAGCGCGCCGCCCCAGGCCGTCGTCATGAGCAGCGGGAACAGGGCCAGGACCACGGCCAGCGAGGTGAGTCCGGCGAACAGGGTGGGCCGCATCGCGTGGTCGGCGAGCCGGCCGCCGACCAGGTTGCCGATGGTGGCGCCGACGCCGAACAGCGCCAGCAGCAGCGTCACGCTGGAGCCGGCGTACCCGGCGGAGTCCGTCAGCATGGGCGTGATGTAGCTGTAGGCGGCGAACAGGGCGCCGAAGCCGGCCACCGTCGTGCCGAGTGCCAGCCACACCGGAAGCGAACGCAGGGCGGACAGTTCGCGGCGCAGGCCGACGGCGGGCGCCCTGGTGTGGTCGTGCGGGATCAGCAGGGCCAGGGCGGCGATCGCCGCCAGACCGATCACGCTGACGCCGAGGAAGGCCGCCCGCCAGCCGAGGTGCTGGCCGACGAGGGTGGCGGCGGGGACGCCCGCGATGTTGGCGACGGTCAGACCGAGGAACATCAGCGACACCGAGCGGGCCTTGCGCTCCGGCGCGACCAGGGTGGTGGCCACCACCGCGCCGACGCCGAAGAAGGCGCCGTGCGGCAGACCGCTGAGGAAGCGGGCGGCCAGCAGCCAGCCGTTGTCCGGGGCCAGCGCGGAGAGCGCGTTGCCCGCGACGAACAGGACCATCAGGGAGATCAGGACGGTGCGTCGGGACATCCGCGCGGTCGCCGCGGCGAGCAGCGGCGCGCCGATGACGACGCCGAGCGCGTACGCGGAGACCAGGTGTCCGGCCGCCGGGATGGAGATGTGCAGGTCGGCCGCGACGTCGGGCAGCAGGCCCATCATCACGAACTCGGTGGTGCCGATGCCGAAGGCACCCACGGCCAGGGCGAGCAGGGCCAGGGGCATGAAGAACTTGCCTTTCAGGGAGAGCGGGTTCCGTCCATCATACGTTTCGTATGTTCAACTACGGAACAAAGTCTCCCCGGGCGGGTATTCCGGCGGGCGACGCCCCGGTTACGGTGTGGTGACCTTCACACGCGCCGCCACCGGCAGATGGTCGCTGCCCGTCTGCGGAAGCGTCCACGAGGTGACCGGCTCGACCCCCTTCACCATGATCTGGTCGATCCGCGCCATCGGGAACGACGCGGGCCAGCTGAACCCGAAGCCGCTGCCCGCCGCGCCCTGCGTGGAGCGCATCTGGGAGGTCACGGCGTTCAACGAGCGGTCGTTCATGGTGCCGTTGAGGTCGCCCAGCAGGATCACCCGGGTCAGCCGCTCGTCGGCGATGGCCTCGCCCAGCGCGTCCGCGCTCTTGTCACGCTGCCGGGCGGTGAACCCGGCCTGCAGCTTGACCCGCACCGAGGGCAGATGGGCCACGTAGACGGCGACCTCCCCCTGCGGCGTCGCGACGGCCGCCCGCATGGCGCGCGTCCAGCCCAGTTCGATGTCGACGGCCCGCACCCCGCTCAGCGGGTACTTGCTCCACAGCCCGACCGTGCCCTGCACCGAGTGGTACCGGTACGTCGGCGCCAGCGCCTTCTCGTACACCGGGACGGCCGAGGCGGTCAGCTCCTCCAGGGCCACCACGTCCGCCTCCGAGGCGGCCACGTCCCGGGCGGTGCCCGCCGGGTCGGGGTTGTCCGCGTTGACGTTGTGGGTGGCCACGGTGAGGTCACCGCCGGCGCCGGTGCGGTCGACGAGCAGCCCGCCGAAGAGGTTCGTCCACACCACGACCGGCAGCGCGACGGCGATCAGCGCGGTCGCCGACCTGCGCACCACCGCGACCACCAGCAGCACCGGCACGAACACGCCGATCCACGGCAGGAACGTCTCCGTGAGGCTGCCGAGGTTGCCGTACCGGTTGGGGATGCGCGAGTGCAGCAGCATCACCAGGGCGAGCGCCAGCGCCACGCCCGCGACGACCAGACCGCGCCGCCAGATGTGCGGGTCCCCCCGCCAGCCCGTGGTCAGCCGGCCGAGCAGACGTCCGATCAGGCGCCGGAGCCGGACTCCCCGAGGCTCGTGTCCCGAGTCTCCGTTGCCGCCCGTCTCCGTCATGTACGCCTGCTGCGCCATACCGTCGCCTCACTGCCTGCCGTGCACCGTCCGTCCCCCGGGTACGACCCTAGGGGATGATCGGCTTGGATCTCGCCGTCTCGTGACGGCCGTACGGGGACGAGGACGAAGGGCGCGGCGCCAGGGGTTCCGGGGCCGGCGGGCAGGGCCCGGTCTGTGACGGAACGCTCACATCGGGGTTACGCGTGCGGCGAGCTGACGGGGCGTAGTCCGGCGAGCAGCGAGTCGACGATGCGCTCCGGGAGGTCCTCGGGCAGATCGGCGTCGGGACGCAGGACGGCGCGCACGAGCATGGGGCCGACGAACATGTCGTTGACCAGTTCGAGGTCGAGGTCGGCGCGGAGTTCGCCGTTCTCCTGTCCCCGGCGCAGGACTTCGACGCCCAGCCTGCGCCGGGGTGCTATCACCATGTTGTGGTAGGCCGTCCAGATCTGCGGACTGCTCTTCATCTGGGCGTGGACGTTGTGCAGGATCGCCGAGGAGCGGCTGGCGAGTCCGCGCCGGCGCAGCGCCTCCAGCAGCACGACCAGGTCGTCGCGCATGGACGTGCCGGGGAGTTCGGGGTCGTCGGGCTCGGCGGCCCGCAGCACGTCCACGAACAGCGCCTCCTTCCCGCTCCAGCGCCGGTAGATGGTGGCCTTGCCGACGCCGGCGGTGCGGGCGATGCGCTCGATGGACATCTCGGCGAGCGAGACGCCGTCCTCCAGCAGTTTCATCGCGACCTCGATGATGGCCCGTTCCAGGGCTTCGTTCCGGGGCCGCCCCCGGACGGGCTGCTCGACGGCTGCGCTGTCGGCGGGGCTCACGTCCACTGATCCTTTCGTCGCACTGGGGGAATTGTCGCCCACCGAACGGGCGGGTGCGGCGGCCGTCCGCCGCACC
>NZ_JBMNDR010000165.1:0-8292 GCF_052543235.1 Streptomyces sp. SAS_272
AGCGGACGGAGGAACTCCCACTCCTCATCGGACAGTTCATGGCGACGTATCACCCGACCATGATCCACCACTCAAGATCAATTGAAGACACGACCTAGGACGTCTTCCAGCGAGTTCAGGAGGCCGTCTTCTTCCTCGGAGCTCGTGAGGTGCGGCTCGCGGCCCGTCCGGCTCCGCTCACGATGTCGGTCGTGTGCGCGACGTAGGCGCTGGCATCGAGCTGAAGAGCAGGCTGGTCTGGCCGCCCAGGCCCTCGATCTGCTCAACCTCGAACCGGTCCAGAGGCTGCTGGTCACCTGAGCGGCTGGCACCGTGGGCGGATACTCCATCCTGGAGGCAGCCCTCCTGGAGAGACGGTGCTGGAGTGGGTG
Organism: Streptomyces sp. SAS_272; assembly: GCF_052543235.1. Taxonomy (NCBI): domain Bacteria; kingdom Bacillati; phylum Actinomycetota; class Actinomycetes; order Kitasatosporales; family Streptomycetaceae; genus Streptomyces; species Streptomyces sp. SAS_272. Next base: position 372 of record NZ_JBMNDR010000165.1, read on the forward strand.
CGCGACGGCGGCGTTTTGGAGGAGCGATCGCCCCCTTCCTGCCCGCGGTGGTCCGGGGTCTCCGGACCACCGCGGTCATGGTCGCCGCGGACGGCGCACGGCTGAAGAACCAGGGTCGCCCTGGTCGATGCCGGCGCCCTGACCACCGGGGTGGCAAGGGACCTACCCTGCAGAGGCGGCGAAGGCGCAGGCCCGGATGGTCCTGGTGCCCTGAACTGTCCACCCCCGAGGGTGTGTCACCCGTTGTGCCCCGCCACGGCAAGCAGACGGACGGCGATGTACGGGCGCCCCGGCAGTGTGAGGGTGAACTCCCCCTCGTGGCTGCCGGGCACCTCAGTGACCGTCATGTTCCAGGTGTCGATGATCTCGGCCCGGTAGCGGGTGCCGGGACGGAGCGCGAAGGAGCGCACGCCGGGCTGCGCCGCGCCGAAGTAGGTGAGGTGGTAGCGGCCTTCGACCCCGCCGACCGGGAAGTCGAACTCCCCCGGCAGCGGGTCGATGCCGGCCGCGTCGGACGGGGTCTGCTCCAGGATCGTCCGGAGGAACTCCAGGCGGGACGTGCTCTCCCCCTTGAGGACGCCTCCCTTGGCCCACCACAGGATGTCGTCGTCTGCAAGGTAGCACTCGCCGTGTGTGACGTATCCGCCGCGCACCACACCGTCCCAACAGCGCCGGACCATCTCCTGGGCGGTGAGGTTGCCCCAGCCCCAGTCGATGTCGCCCTCATAGCCCATCTCGTCGAGGGCGACGGGCTTGTCCCACTGCTCGCGCCAGGTACGGGTGTCCTCGGGGCCGCGCTGGATGCTGGAATGGGTGACCCAGTCGGCGCTGTTGTCGTAGAGCTCCACCCAGTTGTGCACGCTCATCAGGTGATCGTGGGGATCACGCTCGCGGATCACGGCCGCCGAGCGGGGCCAGTGGGCGGCGTCCTTCGAGAACATGCAGTCGTATTCGTTGGCCAGCGACCACCAGACGTTGGCGTGGGCTGCGAGCCGGGCGACCACGTACCGCAGGTAGCGGTCGTCGGCGACCGGGCCCATGTCGGAGAAGCCCCAGCGGTCGTAGGGGTGGAACAGGATGAGGTCGGCCTCGATGCCCAGGTCGCCGAGCTGCTCGATGCGCTCTTCGAGGTGGCGGAAGTAGGCAGGGTTGGGTCGCTGGAAGTCCCAGCCGGTCTCCGGCGATCCCTCGAAGGGGAAGCTGGGTGGCTCGCCCGTGCTGTAGACGAAGGACTTGGGGAAGACGCCCATCCTGATCTTGTTGAACGGGCTGTCCGCGAGCGTCTGCAGGGTCTGCTTCTCCAGGTCTTCACCCTGGTTGGTCCAGTCGTAGGCGGTGGTTCCCAGAGGGAGGATCCGGGTGCCGTCGGCATGGTGGAAGTGGAAGCGCTCATGCACCCGGACCGGGCCGTGGTCGTCAGGACCTGCGGGATCGCAGGCGAAGCCACCGGTGATCCCGTCGAGGGAGCGGGCGTTGCTCGAGGTCCGGAAGGCCCATTCGCCCTCCTGGTCGGGCATGAACCGGATCCGGTACACCCCTTCGCCGTCGTAGAAGCCGTGCGCGGTCAGGGTCCGCTCCCCCTGGCTGAACTCGGCGTGCAGTTCGACCTCGGTGAACGGGTTGCCGTGTGCCGGGCCGTGCAGTTCCACCTCGAAGTGCCGCCACTGCCGCACCGACGTCCGCTGGACGAGCCGGGCGCTGCCGACCGCTACGTCCGCGGACTCGTAGTCGGCCAACGGAACCGTCTCCGGCTCGACGAGGGGCTCCTCGACCGCCGTATCCGCCACCGTGGCCAGCCCCGCGTAGAAGGCGTCGCGGGCGACGGGGTCGACCCGGAGTGGCTGAACCATGGCGGTCACAAGCTCCAGGCGTCCCCGCAGGAGTGTCGAGATCATCGGTTCGTTCTCAAGGCCGGGCATGTACGTGCGGACCACCGACGCGGCCTGCGGGTTGCGCAGTACGTCACCGAGGACGGATTGGGGGCCGTAGGGCATCACAGTCTCCTGCAGAGGTATATCGAGGTTGTACGTCGAGGCCGGCGGCGTGGGACGGCGGGGCTCCGCCCTCAGCCGAGCAGCGCCGTGCGAACGATGCGCTGGACGGCCATGGCGTCGTGCGCGGCCTGGGCTGCGCGCAGTTCCTCCAGGGGCAGCCGTGCGGCCTTGTCGTCGAGGGCGCGGAGGGTGGCGACGGACTCCCGGACGGCGTCACCGGCGTTCTCACGATAGGGGAAGAGATCCAGCTTGAGGGGATGCTCCCAGCCGATCTCCCGGACGACGTGCAGGAACTCCAGCGTCTCCACCAGATGCAGCGCGCCGGCCGTCAGGTCGTCGTCCCACTCGCGGTAGTTGTCGTCGAGCTCGATGTCCACCAGACGGCCCATGGAGTGGGCCAGTGCGAGGACCTCGGCGGGGTTCTCCTTGGCGAACAGGGAGTGCCCGAAGTCGACCACGAGACCGACGTTGCCCACGCCCATCTGCTCGATGGCAAGCAGGCTGGCGGCGGCCGTCGACCAGAACAGCCGGTTGCGCGGCTCCTTCAGCTTGTACTCGATGGCGAAGGTGACGTCCGGGAAGTTGCGGGCCACGTCGCGGATGCCCTCGACCGCATGTCGGCGCAGCGTGGCGTAGTCGACCTGGAACGGGTAGTCGTAACCGTCCTGGCCGGGCCAGAACTTGACGTAGCGCGCGTTCAGCCGACGGGCCACGTCCACGGATTCGTGCGCGAGGTCGACGGCCCGCTTGCGGACGGCCGGGTCGGAGCTGGTGAACGAACCGCTGCGGAAGCCCCGGTCATAGATCACCGGAGTGATGTTCACCGCCGAGAGGCCGTGCCCGGCAAGGGCCTTGCCTACCTCTTCGACCGTCACGCCTTCATCGAAGGGATAGTTGAGGTCCAGTCCGACCAACTCATCGGATGCGGCGGCCAGTTCGATGGTCTTGAGGGTGGGCACGGGGGGTCCGTAACCGTCGGTGGCGTAGCGGTCGATGATGCGGCCGAAGGTCCACATGCCGCCCGCGAAGGTGTGGGGGGCGCGGGGTGACGAGGATGACACGACAACCTCCTGAATAGATATTCAGACTGCGGTAAAACTCCGACTCCGGGACCGTAAGTTCCACGGAAGGCCCTGTCAAGGCTGCCACCGACCCCCCGGGAAGGGACTTGACGCGGTCGTGCACAGCACTCCACCATCAGTGCGGCATAGATATTTGATTAGTGAATGGATATTCAATGCTCAGTGCTGACTCCTCTGCCGCAGAGGGCTACCGGCAGCTGCGGCAGTCGCTCGCCGCCGCACCCCGCCACGAAGTGGTGCCCGAGCTTCAGGAGCTCTCCGTCGGCATCCGTCTGCGGGTTCTCGAGATGATCGAACAGGCCGGCCTCGGGCATATCGGCGGCGACTTCTCCGTCACCGACATCCTCGTCACGCTCTTCGGCGCAGTGCTGGACGTGGACCCGGAACACCCTGACGCCCTCGGGCGTGACCGGTTCATCCTCAGCAAGGGTCACAGCGCCGCCGCCCTGTATGCCACGCTGGCGCACTGCGGCTACTTCTCCTCGGAGGAGCTGGCCACCTTCACTGCCCCATACTCGCCCCTCAACGGCCACCCCAACCGCCGCGAGGTGCCCGGAGTGGAGACCAACACCGGCCCCCTCGGCCATGGACTGCCCGTGGCCGTCGGATGCGCCGTCGGGGCACGGTTGCGCGGCGACGACAGTCGTACCGTGGTCGTCCTCGGCGACGGTGAGCTGCAGGAGGGCAGCAACTGGGAGGCGGCCATGACCGCCGGACACCAGCGACTGGAGCGGTTGTACGCAGTGGTCGACCGCAACCGACTCCAGCAGGGTGCCCGCACCGAGGAGACCGTCGGTCTCGACCCACTGACGGCAAAGTGGGCCTCCTTCGGCTGGGAGGTGCGCGAGGCGGACGGCCACGACCACAGCGCCCTGCTCGACGTATTCGCCCCGTCCACCACGGGAAAGCCCGTCGCGATCGTCGCCCACACCGTGAAGGGCAAGGGCGTGTCGTTCATCGAGGACCGCGCCGAATGGCACCACAAGGTGCCCGATCCGCAGCAGGCACGTGCCGCCCGAGAGGAACTGACCCGATGACCCTCGCCCCCTCGCTCACCGACGCCCCCGGGTACGACTGCCGTCAGGTCTTCGCCGAGGAACTCCGTGCCCTGGCGCGGGCGGACGACCGGGTGGTGGTGGTCTGCAACGACTCCGTCGGCTCCAGCAACCTCGGCGGCTTCCGCGACGAGTTCCCCGACCGGCTGGTCAATGTCGGCATCGCCGAGCAGAACATGGTCGGCGTCGGAGCGGGCCTGGCCAATGCCGGCATGGTGCCCTTCGTCTCGGCCGCCGGCCCCTTCCTGACCGGACGGGCCCTGGAGCAGATCAAGGCCGACTGCGCCTACAGCGGTCACAAGGTCGTCCTGTGCGGTCAGAGTCCCGGCGTGTCCTACGGCGAGCTGGGGCCAACGCACCATTCCGTCGAGGACCTGGCGTGGCTGCGGGCCGTCGCCGACCTGACGGTCGTCGTCCCCACCGACCGGGCACAGACCCGTGCCGCCGTCCGCTGGGCGTACGCCCACGACGGCCCCAGCTATCTGCGCATCCCGCGGTTCAAGGTGCCGGACGTCATCCCCGAGAACGCGGAGTTCTCGCCCGGCCGGGCGCTGGTCCTGCGTGAGGGCGACGACATCACGCTCGTGGCCATCGGCACCCTGGTCTCCCGGGCCCTCATCGCGGCCGACCGCCTCGCCGCCGAGGGGATCTCCGCACGCGTGATCAACACCCCGTTCGTCGACCCGCTCGACAAGGCCACCATCCTGGCGGCCACGGAAACCCGGGGCATCGTGGTCGCCGAGGAGGCCACGGTCAGCGGCGGCCTCGGCGCCGCGGTTGCCTCCCTCACCGGCCAGCACGCCCCCGTGCCGCTGCGGCTCCTCGGCGTGAACGGCTTCGCACCGACCGGCAGCGCCGACCGCCTCCTGGAACACTTCGGCCTCACCGCCGACGCCATTCACCACGCCGCCCGAGAGATCCTCGGCCTGCGATCCTCGATGTCATGACGACCGACCCGTTGCTCCTCGCCGTCGACCAGGGCACCTCCGCCACCAAGGCCCTGCTGGTGAACGCCGCCGGAGACGTGGTGAGCTCCGCCTCCGCGCCGCTGGCCGCCGCCCATCCCCGCCCAGGCTGGGTGGAGCAGTCCGCCGAGGAAATCTGGCAGAGCGTACGGACGGCCGTGAGCTCCTGCCTGGAAGGACACGATCCCGCGCGCGTGGCCGGACTGGGCCTGTCCAGTCAGCGCGAGTCCTGCCTGCTGTGGGAACGGCACAGCGGACGGCCGCTCGGCCCGGTCCTCGGTTGGCAGGACCGGCGCACGGCGGACGCCTGCGCCAAACTGCTCGCCGGCGGAACAGGCCCCGACATCCGCACCACGACGGGGCTGCCCCTCGACCCCATGTTCAGCGCCCTCAAGGCGCAGTGGCTGCTGGACACCCACGATCCGGACCGGGTCAGGGCCCGACGAGGCGAACTGTGCGTCGGCACCGTCGACTCCTGGCTGCTGTGGCGTCTGAGCGGCGGTGCCGAACACCTCGTCGAGGTCGGCAACGCCGCCCGCACCCAGCTCCTGGACATCCGCACCCGCGACTGGGACGCCCGCCTCCTGGAACTCTTCGACGTGCCCCGCCAGGCCCTGCCCCGGATCGTGGCCTCCACGGGTCCCTTCCCGGCGGTAAGCGCGCTTCCGCCGCTGGCCGCCGGAACCCCGGTCGCCGCCGTGCTCGGAGACTCCCATGCCGCACTTTTCGGACATGGTGTCTTCGTACCCGGCAGCGTGAAGGCGACCTACGGCACCGGATCGTCCGTCATGGGACTGGTCACCGGCCCCGAGCAGGCCGAGAACTCTCCGCTGTGCCTGACCGTGGCCTGGGACGACGGCACCCCTGCCTATGCGCTCGAAGGCAACATCCGCTCCTCCGGCGCCACCCTGCGCTGGCTCGCCGGGCTACTGCGGACCGACGAGGCGGAACTCACCGCGCTCGCCGCCCCCGACTCCGCGGGCGTGCACCTGGTACCCGCCTTCGGCGGCCTCGCGGCACCCTGGTGGGACAACGACGCCACCGGCCTCATCTCCGGGCTCACCTTCGCGGCCGGACCGCCCGAGCTGGCCCGCGCCGCCCTGGAGTCGGTGGCCTTCCAGGTCGAGGACGTGGTGGCAGGTCTGGACACCCCAGCCGGACGTGTCACCAGGCTGCTGGTGGACGGCGGTCCCAGCGACAACGCGGTACTCATGCAGCTGCAGGCGGACGTCTCCGGACGCACCGTCGTACGCCCGCACGTCCGTGACCTCTCCGCCCTCGGCGCGGCCCACCTGGCCGGACGGTCCCTGGGCATATTCTCCGAGCAGCAGTTGGCGGATCTGGCCAAGCCCGGAGAGATGTACCGCTCCCAGTGGTCGGCGGCCGAGCGCCACCGCCGGATCGAGGACTGGTCCGGGGCGATCGCGCGGGCGCGCCTCGGCCGAGGGCAGGTCCGGCGAAGGGAGTGATCCTCATGACCCCTGCACTGGCCGGGATCAGTAGAGTGCAAGGCGTGTCCCAGCCTTCAGAGCTCACCAGTGGCGAATCCGTAGACAAACTGCGGCTGATCGTGCGCGTGGCCCGTATGTACCACGAGCGCGGCCTGCGGCAGTCCGAGATCGCCGGTGCCCTGGGGCTGTCCCAGGCCGGGGTGTCCCGGCTGCTGCGTCAGGCGACCGAGCTGGGAGTGGTGCGGACCATCGTGGTCGCGCCGCCGGGAATTCACAGCGACCTGGAGGACGCGCTCGCCGACCGCTACCACCTGGCCGACGTGGTTGTGCTGGACGGCGACGACCTGGCGGAGCACCCGCGCGCCCTGACCCGCGCGCTCGGCTCCGCCGCCGCCAGCTACCTGGAGACGGCGTTCCGCCCAGGCGACCTGATCGGTGTCTCCACCTGGAGTGAGACCCTGCTCGCCGCCATTGAGGCGATGCAGCCCGTCAAGACGCAGGGAGCTGCGAAGGTCGTCCAGCTCATGGGCGGCATCGGCGACTCCCAGGGGCAGGTCCAGGCAACCCGCCTGGCCGCGCGCCTCGCCGAACTCACGGGAGCGTCACCGCTGTTCGTACGTGCCCCCGGACTGGTCGGCTCCGCAGAGGCCCGCCTGTCACTCCTCAATGACCCCGCGGTCCTCGAGGTTGGGCAGGCCTGGCAGGAGCTCACCGCCGTCCTCGTCGGCATCGGCAGTCTCGAACCCTCGCCCTTGCTCAGGCTGAGCGGCAACGCCGTGGCGGAGGAGGAGATCGCGCGGCTGCGCGGCCTGGGCGCCGTGGGTGACATCTGCCAGCGCTTCTTCGACGAGAAGGGCGTCCACGTCGACGCCGGACTGGGCGAGCGGACGATCGGCATCCCCATCGACCAGCTGCGCACCGTTCCTCGACGCATCGCCGTGGCCGGCGGGGACCGCAAGTACACGGCGGTGCGGGCCGCGCTCCGCGGCCGTTGGATCACCGCACTGGTCACGGACATCGCCACGGCCCGGCGCCTGATCGACGAGCCGTGAGACGGCGGGACTCCTGACGCCGCCTCGTCCAGTCCTGGCCGGCAGTCCAGCGCGCCGGGGAGGCGGACCGCGGCTCAAGCGCTTCTCTGGACAACGGACTCGACCACCTGCCCATCGGCGGCATCGTCGTGCTCGCTCTGGACGCGTGGCTCACCATCCGCGGGTTCTGACGTGCGGAAGGGGGACCGAGGTAGAGGTCGTCGAAGCTGCAGTCGATCTCGGCGGCCGCCGGTTCGTCGGCGGTGAGCGACTGGATCGCGACGATCTCCGCAGGTCGGCCCCCCAAGAGCAGGACGCGGGGGGGGGGGGGGGGGGGGGGGGG
>NZ_JBMNDR010000166.1:0-8271 GCF_052543235.1 Streptomyces sp. SAS_272
GATGGTACTGCAGGGGGGACCCTGTGGGAGAGTAGGACACCGCCGAACAATCATTGCGAAAACCCCCGTGCCATTCGGCACGGGGGTTTTCTGCGTTTAAAAGGCATTTCCGAGCCGGAGTCCAGGCACTACTGTGCTTTGCATGTACACGTATGTGGTTCGGTTGGTGCGGCCGGAGGAGTGGGCCTCGGTCAAGGCGCTGCGGTTGCTCGCGCTCGAGGATCCGGCGGCCCCGCTCGCCTTTCTGGAGACGTACGAGACGGCTGCGGCTCGGCCGGACTCGTTCTGGCAGGAGCGGGCCGCCGGGGCGGCCGAGGGAGCCACCGGGGCTCGGCAGTACATCGCCGAGGCGGAGGACGGGCAGTGGGCGGGGACGGTCACCGTGCTCGTGGAGGAGGCGGGCAGCGTCGACTGGGCCGGCCATCCCGTCGAGCGGTCGCAGGGGCATGTCGTCGGGGTCTTCGTGCGGAAGGAGTGGCGGGGAAGCGGGATGTTGCAGGCGCTTCTCGACGCTGCCGCGGGCTGGGCCTGGGAGTCGGGGCTGGAACGGGTGCGGCTCATCGTGCACGAGCGGAACCTGCGTGCTCAGGGGGCGTACCGCAAGGCGGGGTTCGTCCCGACCGGGCGGACCGTGCTGCTGGGCGAGGAGTCCCAGGAGAACGAGTACGAGTTCGCCCTCGAGCGTCCCAGGGCGTCAGACCGGTAGTTCGTGGTGCGGCCAGCGGGCCCTGGCCTGTTCGCGGGAGCGGAGAAGGGCCAGGGTGGGCAGGCCCCGGTCCGTTCCGGTGGACAGGAGGTCCGGAAGCTGGGGGATCGGGGCCACGGCCGCCACGTCGTCGAGGACGAGGGTCAGTGGTGGGTCGAGGCGACCGGAGGATGACCGTTCGGCCATGCGCCGGCCGCGCTCGACCACGCTGGAGACGAGGGCCGTCAGGAGGGGCATGGCGCAGGGGCTCGTCCTGGGGTCCTCGAGAGATTCACCGAGCACATAAAGAGTGCCCCCTTCGTCCACGAAGGAATCCAAGGCGAGGGCATCAGTTCGGTTGGGAGTGCACGCCTCGCGGATGTTCACCGTGGAGAGGGCGGAGAGGGCACGGGCCGTCAGCTCCTGGGCGATGTCCCGGCGTTCGGGGTGGGCGGTCAGCGCGGCTTCCAGCTCGCCGGCCGCACCAGGGGCTGCCTTGGGATTCGTGCGCAGGGCGCGGACCGCTTCCTGGACGCCGGTGCCCTGGGACCAGCGGTGGACATGGCGGACCGTGCGGCCGTCGATGGCGGCGGCGTGGAGATAGCTGCGGAGCAGGGTCTCGGCCGTCTCGGCCACCGCCTGGTCGAGGCGGGCCGTGGGGCGCACGGGCATGAGGAGCGCCGCCGCGCGGGAGGCCGCGGTCGGACGGTCCTCGCAGCCTGCGGTGGGGGACCAGTGGAGGCGGGCCGGGGTGTCGCAGCGGTGAGCCGGGTCGTAGAGGTGGACCGGGCCCAGCTTGGCTCGGCCGTCCTTGGTGTCCTGCCAGAGGGCGGGGTCGGAGGTGAGGACGAGGGCCGGGCCCTCGGCGTCCCGGACGGCCTGGGAGGCGAGCGCGAACCGGGCGGCGGGGGGCGCGTAGTGGACCGTCCCGCCTTCGGAGCGCGAGGGCGACCAGCCGTGGGCGGGCGTGAGGACGGCGTCGTCGGGCTGCGGCGGCTCGGCCGTAGGGGAAGAGGGCGGGGACGCCGGCACGGTCTGCCGGTCCGTCTGGTGGTCCGTCTGGTGGTCCGCCGGCGGGACGGCCGAGGCGACGGACTGCGCCAGCGGAACCGACTCGGTCGGCGTCGCCTCCGTGCGCGGGGTGGGCACCTCGTGGTGCTGGGGCTCCGGGGCGTGCACGGGGGCCGTCCCGTCTGCCCTTCGGTGTGCTCGTACCGCCCGCCAGCGGGCCAGCGTGCCCATCACGAACACCGTGAGCACGAGCAGGATCATCAGCTGGCCGATCAGCAGGCCCCAGAAGAGGCCGTAACCGGAGAACTGCGCGGCGTCGGCGTCGGGCCAGGCGCCGGGGACGTCGTGGGGCTCGGCGATGAGATGGCGCATGGCCAGGGGGGTGCGGGTGAAGGTGACCCCGGACGGCCAGGAACCGTGGGCGAGGAGGGCCGACAGTCCGGTGGCCGTCCAGACGAGGAGCGTCATGCCGAGCAGGAAGGCCAGTATGCCGACGAGCAGGCCGTCGGGGATGCCTCCCTGCCCGGAGCCCCGGCCGGAGCCGTGGCTGTCGTGGCGATGCCCGTCACCCGGTCTCATGACCACCCCGCCCTCTACGCCACCGTCGACTCGGACGAACCGTCCAGGTCGGCGATGTGCTGTTCCATGAAGGCCGCCGCCCGTCGTTCCTGTTCCAGCTCGGCGGCGAGCAGCGCGTCGTCTTCGGCGATGCGGTCGGCGGAGGACTCCGTCATCGCGCGGTCGGTGAAGACCAGCGGACGTTCCGTCTCCGTGACCAGGTGTTTGACGACCTGGACGTTGCCGTTGACGTCCCACACGGCGATGCCCGGGGTGAGGGTCGGGATGATCTCCACGGCCCAGCGGGGCAGGCCCAGAACCCGGCCCGTCGCTCTCGCCTCGTCCGTCTTCTGGGCGTAGATCGTCCTGGTGGAGGCCATCTTCAGGATGGCGGCGGCCTCTTTCGCCGCCGCTCCGTCCACCACGTCGGACAGGTGGTGGACGACGGCCACGAAGGACAGGCCGAGTCGGCGGCCGAACTTCAGCAGCCGCTGGAAGAGCTGCGCCACGAACGGGCTGCTGATGATGTGCCAGGCCTCCTCGACCAGGAAGATGCGCTTCTTCCGGTCGGGGCGGATCCAGGTGTGTTCCAGCCAGACCCCGACGATCGCCATCAGGATCGGCATGGCGATCGAGTTGCGGTCGATGTGGGACAGGTCGAACACGATCAGCGGGGCGTCCAGGTCGATGCCGACCGTCGTCGGGCCGTCGAACATGCCGCGCAGGTCGCCGTCGACCAGGCGGTCCAGGACCAGGGCGACGTCCAGGCCCCAGGCCCGCACATCGTCTATGGCGACGTTCATCGCCTCCGCCGACTCCGGTTCGGGGTGGCGCAGTTGCTCGACGATGTCGGTGAGGACCGGCTGGCGCTCGACGATCGTCTCGTTGACGTAGGCGTGGGCGACCTTGAGCGCGAAGCCGGAGCGCTCGTCGAGGCCGTGGCCCATCGCCACCTCGATGATCGTGCGCAGCAGCGCGAGCTGGCCCGTCGTGGTGATCGACGGGTCCAGGGGGTTGAGGCGGATGCCGTGGTCGAGGGCGGCCATCGGGTCCAGACGGATGGGGGTTATTCCCAGCGCCTGCGCGATCAGGTTCCATTCGCCGACGCCGTCCTCGCCCTGGGCGTCCAGGACGACGACCTGACGGTCGCGGAAGCGGAGCTGGCGCAGGACGTAGGTCTTCTCCAGGGCCGACTTGCCGTTGCCGGACTCGCCGAGGACGAGCCAGTGCGGGGCGGGCAGCTGCTGGCCGTACAGCTGGAAGGGGTCGTAGATGTAGCCCTTCCCGGAGTAGACCTCACGGCCGATGATGACGCCGGAGTCGCCGAGGCCGGGGGCGGCCGTGGGGAGGTAGACCGCCTGGGCCTGGCCGGTGGAGGTGCGGACCGGAAGGCGGGTCGTCTCCACCTTGCCGAACAGGAAGGACGTGAAGGCGTCGGTGAGGACGGACATCGGGTCCCGCATGTGAAGCCCCTACCTTCGGATTCCGGTGGCGAACGGGAGGGTGTTCACGAACGCACGGTGATGCTCCCGGTCGCACCACTCCAGCTTCAGGTACGACTTGCCGGCCGACGCCCTGATCGTCCGCTTGTCGCGGGCGAGGGCCTCGGGGTTGCGGGAGGAGACCGTGATGTAGCCGACCAGGTTCACGCCGGCCGCGCCGGACGCCAGGTCCTCGCCGCGCTGGTCGAGACGGGAGTTGGCGGCGACGTCACGCGGGTCGACGGTCCGGTTCATCTTGGCGGCGCGGCTGGCCTCCGCCTCGTCGTTCGTCTTCTCCGTCAGCATGCGCTCGATGGCGACCTCGGTGGGTTCGAGGTCCATCGTGACGGCGACCGTGCGGATGACGTCCGGGGTGTGGACCAGCAGGGGAGCCAGGAAGTTGACGCCGACCGGGGTCATCGGCCACTCCTTCACCCAGGCCGTGGCATGGCACCAGGGGGCGCGGGTGGACGACTCGCGGGTCTTCGCCTGGAGGTACGTCGGCTCCATGGCGTCCAGCTCGGCCGGCCAGGCGTTGCGCCTGGTCATCGCCTGGATGTGGTCGATGGGGTGGTCCGGGTCGTACATGGAGTGGACGAGGGAGGACAGCCGGCCCTGGCCGAGCGGCTGGCGGACGCGGATGTCCGCCTCCTGGAGGCGTGAGCAGATGTCCGTCAGCTCGCGGGCCATGACGACGGCGAGGCCGGCGTCGCGGTCCAGCTTGCGGCCCGCCCGGGGGTGGGCGGCGCGGGCCATCGCGTGGGCCTCGGCGGCCAGTTCGCGGGTGTAGTGCATACAGGCGACGAGGTAGGCGCGGTGCTGCTCGCTGCTGGTGGACACCATGGACTGGAGCTGGTCGTAGGAGCGGGCCAGCCAGTCGGGGGACTTCTCGTCCCCGCGGAGGGCGACGTCCTTGGCGTGGGCGTCGGGGTCGGCGGGGAGGGTGCGGGCGAGTATCTGCAGCCGGGTGACGAAGCCGTCGCCGTTGGCCACGTGCTTGAGGAGGGTGCCGAAGCGGTCGACCAGAGCTTCCTGGTCCTCGCTGTCGCGCAGGCCGACGCCCGGGCCCTCGATCTCGATGGCGGCGGTCACCGTGCGCCGGTCCGCGTGCAGGAGGACGGCGATCTCGTCGGGTCCGAAGGGGGCGGCCAGCCAGCTGATGCGGCCGATGCCCGGCGGGGGGCCGACCTCGATCTCCTGGCCGTCCAGGCGGGTGCCGGCCTCCGAGGCCGTCGAGCGGTATGTGGTGCCGCGGCGCAGGGTGCGCTTGTAGCTGCGGTTGATCTCGAACCACTTGTAGAAGGTGCGGTGCTTGTACGGCACGTACACCGCGGCCAGCGCGAGCATGGGGAAGCCGCTCAGCAGGACGATGCGCAGGGCGAGGACGGGGACGAGGAGGCCGCACATCATGCCGAGGAACGCGCCGATGACGATGAGCGCGATCTCGCCGGACTCGCGGTTGCGGCCGACGATCGCGTTCGGCCGGGCGCGGCCGATCAGATAAGTACGGCGGGGCGTGATCGCGTGGGACACGTGGGAATCAGTCGTCAACGCCCTTCACCTCCCGTGCGGTTGTTGCTGCTGTTTCGGGTGTTGCCTGCGTGCGGGGTGTTGACGGGGCTGCTCGCGCGGGGCGCGGGTGCGGCGGAGGGGACAGATCCGCCGCCCCCGTTCGAGGTGCGCGAACTGTGGGCGGCGACCCCGCCGGACACCGGGTTGGCCGGGCGGCCCCCGGCGGACCCGGACGAGCCGCCGTTGTCCGCGCGGGTGCTGTGCGTCTTGATGCCCTGGGCGACCAGGTTCGCCGGGGAGCTGATGACGGCGGCTGCCTTGCCCTCGGCCCCCTGCATGATGCGGTTGTTGCGGCCGTTCGCGATCTCGTCGCCGAAGCCGGGGACGAAGCGGTAGATCATCGCGCTGGCGAAGATGGCGAGCAGGATGATGGAGAGGCCGGAGACGACGGCGGAGAAGGAGTCCGGGCCGTCGGCGGAGGACAGCGCTCCGGCCAGGCCGAGCACTATCACGATGACCGGTTTGACGAGGATGACGGCGATCATGATGCCGGCCCAGCGGCGGACGTGGCTCCACAGGTTCTTGTCGACCAGGCCCGCATAGACGACCGTGCCGAGCAGCGCGCCCACGTAGAGCAGGGCCGCCCGGATGACGAGCTCCAGCCACAGCACTCCGGCGGCGAGGATCGACACCAGGGACACGACGATCAGCATGATCGGGCCGCCGCCGATGTTCTCGCCCTTGGCGAGGGCCTGCGAGAAGGTGCCGAAGAACGTGTCGGTCTGGTTGCCGGTCGTCTTGGCGAGGACGTCCGTGATGCCGTCCGTGGCGGACACGACGGTGTACAGGACGAGGGGGGTGAAGGCGGAGGCCAGGACCGTCAGCCAGAGGAACCCGACGGCTTCGCCGATGGCGGTGGTCAGGGGCACTCCGCGTACCGCCCGCTTGGCGACGGCCAGCAGCCACAGCAGGAGCGTCAGGACGGTCGAGGCGGCGAAGACGACCGCGTACTGCTTGAGGAACCGCTCGTTGGTGAAGTCGACGTTCGCCGTGTCCTTCACGGCGGCGCTGAGCTTGTCGACGGTCCAGGAGGCGGCGTCGGCGCAGCCCTTGGCGAGGGAGGAGAGAGGGTCGAGGGTGTCGGAGACGCCGGGGTTGGTGGTGGACGAGCCCGCGTTGCCCCTCTCGCAGTACTTCTTGGCCTCACCGGGGATGAGACTGCAGTCGAGGCTGCCGGACGGCGCGGGTGTCGGGGTGGGTGACGGGGCCGCGAGGGCGCGTGTGGCCAGCAGCACGGCCGAGGTCTGGACGGCTGTCACGACTCCGGCGAGATGGAGCAGGCGGCGCGGCTTACCGGGCATAGGTGAACCCTCCGTACTCCTCGATGGCCTTGCTGATCTCGTCGGACGTGGCGGCTGCATCGTCGCCGGGGACCGGCGCGGGGCCGTCCTGTTGTGCGTCGTGGACGATCTTCCAGTCACCGTCGGTCCACTGGAGGTCGAAGGTCCAGGTCTTCCAAGACGAGGTGACCGGGTCGGTGGAGGTCGTTCCGGACATGCCGATCAGGCCCAGGTACCAGACGGCGACCTTGGCGCTCGCGGCGGAGTAGGACTGGGCGGTCGTGCCCACCGGCACCACGCGCGAGACGAAGGTGTCGCCCTTCGGTGCGTTGCCGTCGGCGTCGAGGCCCATTCTCGCGAGGAAGTCGGTCGAGTACGCCTGATCCATCGGGGCCTTCAGAGCGGCCGCTGCGGTGGTGGTGTAGACCGTGTCGACGAGGTCGTGCCGGCTGTCCTTCTGGAACATGCCGGTCGAGCCCAGGGCGACCGCGAAGTTGGCGGCGGCCGACTCTGCTCCCTGCCGGGTGTGGGCGAAGCCCGAGGGGATGCCGCCCGTCTTCGACTGCACCGGCTTCGTGCCCGTGGGCGTCGTGCTGGTGGCGTTCGGCTTGTCGCCGCCCGTCGGAGCGGAGGACCCGGAAGAGGAATCGTCTCCTCCGCGGTTCGCGAAGGCGATCGCCGCGATCAGCACGACCACGACGCCGACCACCGTCACCGTGCTGCGCGAGGGGCCGCGCGCGCCTCTGCGGGCTCCGCCGTAGGGGTCGTCCTCGGGAAGCCGGAGGCGTGTTCCGCCGTAGCGGTGGCCCTCGTCGGTGCGCGTGGGTTCGCCGTAGTCGTTCTCGTCGCCGGGAGTCATGCCGGGTACGCCCCCTCGTTGCCGTACCGGATCGCGTAGCAGTACGACGGTAGCCGTGCTGGTTCCCGCGCGGGCGCGGTGTGGTGACTCGACATCAGGGACATCAGGGAAACGCAACCTCAGCCGGTGGGCACGACAGGTGGGTGGGGACGGGGGGCCGGGCGTGCCCGGACGGGACTGGGGGGCTGCGGTGGCCGCAGCTACACGGCCATGCCGTACACGATCGTGAACAGCGTCCCCAGGGAGCCGATGATGAAGACGCCTGTCAGCCCGGCGATGATGAGGCCCTTGCCCTGTTCCGCACTGAAGGTGTCCCGCAGGGCCGTCGCGCCGATGCGCTGTTTGGCCGCGCCCCAGATGGCGATGCCGAGGCAGAGGAGGATGGCGACCGCCATCACGACCTCGATCATCACCTTCGCCTCGTTGCCCAGGCTGCCGAAGGGCCCCCAGTCGGGAGCGATCCCGCCGATGATGGTGTTGATGTCGCCCTTGTCGGCCGCGAACAGCATGTAAGTCACCGCCCCTGGTGGGTAGTTCCGCCGCCCTCTGCCGGTGTGCAGAGGTCACGTCTCATTCTCGCCGACAAAGTCGCCGTCGTATGTCGACTTGGCGTCATTGACGGACGGGATTCGTACGAATAGCTCGTATGGTCACTCTGTGTATCACGGCAGGTCACGCCGGGCAACGAGGCCGGAGCGGAACCCGTGGTGTGGTTCCGTCGTTAGCCCACTTCACGGCCCTGTGCGGTTTCTGACGGCCGGTCGGGTGAGCGTACGTTTCGATGTTCTCACGACGAAGGGCGAACGGGCCGCGGCTGGGTGCCGC
>NZ_JBMNDR010000167.1:0-8163 GCF_052543235.1 Streptomyces sp. SAS_272
TCGCTCAATTCACGTCGCGGCACACGGAATTTCTACCCAGTACGACCGCCATCACCCAGTCGATCACGAGTCCTGATCCCGACACAGAACAGGCCCTAGCAGGCCCCACTCCACAGCCGACGGCGGCTGCCTGGGGCGTTGCGATGTGCCCCGACTGCCGCCTCGCAGCTGCTGTTTCGGTCCCGCGCCCCAACGTGGTCCGAAATCAACAGAGTTGACTGCCATATATCGTTGCCTCGTCACCCGTCGTCCGTGGAGGTCACCTGTGTCAGACGAGCCGGAAGAGTCCATGCTCACCCACATTCCGCCGGACGGGGTCGCCCCGGGGAACGGTTACAGCCATGTGGTTGTGGGCGAAGGCCGGCTGGTCGTCATCTCCGGGCAGGTCGCCCTGGACCCACAGGGAAACGTGGTCGGAAAGGGTGACGCCGCCGCCCAGGCCCGTCAGGTCTTCGAGAACCTGCACCGGTGCCTGGCGGCCGGCGGCGCAACGTTCGCCGACGTCGCCAAGTTCACCTTCTACGTCACCGACGTCGCCGTACTCCCGGAGGTACGGGCCGCCCGCGACGCACACATCGACACCGCACGCCCACCTGCCAGCACCGCAGTACAGGTGGCAGCCCTGTACCGGCCGGAGCTCATGCTGGAGGCAGAGGCCCTCGCCATCATCCCCTGGTGACCCGTGGGCGGTGGCCGGGCGGCTCGACGGGCCGTGCATGAGCGTCGCGCGAACCAGCCTCCGCACCTGCTCGCCGAGGCCCTGGTGCGCGCGGCGGCGGCCGGGCAGGCTAGCTTGCTGGGATGAGTCTCCTTGATGATGTGGCCGAGCGCGACGGCTGGCGGTGCTGGGTGTGCGACGAACCGGTCGACCCCGACAAGTCCGTGAACGACCCGCGAGGGCCCAGCGTCGACAGTCGGACCGCCGACCGGAAGGCCAAGGTCGCCGAGCGGCTCGCGCACCGCGGTTGCAATACCCGCAAGGGCGCGGTCAAGGTCGTCATCGCCTGGCCGGACCACCTGTACGTGGTCGAACCCGCGCCGCTGATCACCGTAGCGGGGAGGCTGGAGCGCAAGGGGGGCCGCGAGACGGTGGGCCGTTGTCCGACGAGGCAGGACGCTCGAGACGCCGCGGAATGGCTGGTGGACCGGTTCTCCCGACTGGTCCCGGGGCTGCCGGTGACCGCCGACATCGAGGCGGGCGGCGGCCAGTTCCTTCTCGTCCTGTCCACCGGCCGCCGCTGACCGGGGTTCGCCGGCGCGCCCTCGCGGCGAGCACGGCAGCCGGCCCATGCCGACCCGCCCTGGCACGAGCCGGCCCACGGGCGCGTGGCGGCCCGCGGCCGGGTGACCGGCCCGGTGGCGGGGCGCTTGGGCGCGAGGGCGGGGTCGAACCTCCTCGCACCGGGGTCACCGCGGTTCCGCGACGGCTCTGTGGCCTCCCGCACGACGGGTCAGCCGGCCTGCTGACCGGCCGGGTCGGCCTGCCGCGCCGAGCGGGGGATGATGGGGACGCAATGACGGAACGCGAGGTCAGGAGCTTCCATGGCGAAGCGGGTCCACCAGCCCCGTGAGGACGCGGAGTTCGATTTCATCCTCCGGATGAGCACAGTTCCGGTCCTCGCGTACTTCACCGGGACATGGCCCAAGGCGATCGAGCCCTGCCGGGCGATGGACCGCGTCGTGAGTGCCGTCGCCGACGACTGCACGGGTCGCCTGACGGCCGTCCGCACCGACATCACGCGCTGCCCGGCCGCAACCGAGCGATACGGGATCACCGGAGCCCCCTCCTACGTCCTGCTGAAGGACGGAGCGGCGGTGGCGCACGGCACGGGTCCCATGACCGTCGCCGAGGTCCGGGAGTTCATCGAGGGCCACCTCTGAGCCGCCGTCTCGGGGCTGCGGCCCGCGCGACGCCCGCCGCGCAGGTCGGGTCGGCCACGAGGTCACCGTGACCAGCCCCGCGGCCTGGTCACCGAGCAGTGGGGGGACCTCGCTGCCCGAGACGCTCGGTCCGTCCACCGGACGACGCATACCATCACGAACGACGCATCCAGCCTGACGACGCGTACCGCCTGACGACACATACCGCCTGACGACACAGACGGCCTGACGGCGCGTCTACGGGACCCCCAGCTCGAAAAGCGCGTACCCGGCGTACGAGCCCGACGCGACAGCCGTGACGGCGAGCAGCGCCGTCAGGGTGGGCAGACCGAGTCCGCGCAGCTTGACGGCCAGGGGGATGAACAGGGGGAAGGCGGGGAGCAGGTAACGCGAGACGTTGCCGAATATCTGCTGACTGCCCAGGACCAGGGCAAAGGTCAGGATCGTGTACACGGTCAGGACGGCCGGCGGGCGCAGCCGGATCAGCAGAGGAATCAGGAGCAGCCCCAGAAGCACGGTCATCGCGCCGATCATGTCCTCGACGGGGCTCGGGAAGAGGTAGTCGGTGCGGCCGACGGCGAGGGAGGAGAAGACGTCGAGTGTCTGCTTGCCGAAGTCGAAGGTGTGGGCCCAGGCGCCCTTCTGCAGAACGAAATAGCCTCTGAGATCGCCCATCTGATTGCCGACCCACAGCAGGTAGCCGACGAGCCCCAGCGGCGCGATGAGGATCGCGGTCCACGGGCGGGCGAAATCCTCCTGGCGACGATGGAGCGCCGGCAGCGCGGCGACGGTGAGCGCGGCGATGAGCGCGACGGCGGTGGGGCGGCCGAGGCCGGCGGCGAAGGTGAGGATGCCGGCGGTGAGCCAGCGATCACTCATGACGGCGTAGCAGGCCCAGGCGGCGAGGGCGACGTAGAGGGACTCCGAGTAGCCTGCCCATTCCGTGCCGGAGCCGGGCCACACGGCCCACAGTCCGGCCGCGGCCAGCCCGGCCCGCCTGCCGCCGAACCGGGCGGTGACGGCGTGGATGCCGAGGGCGGCGACGAACGACGCGACGACCGAGACGAGCATCCCGGAGCCGTACAGACCGAGCCCCGTGCAGTCGGAGACCAGCCGCATCGTGGCCGGGTAGAGAGGGAAGAACGCCGCCGAGTTGCCTTGGAGGGTGATCAGGGCCGTGCCGTTGGGATCCGGGATCAGCGCCGGGGTATAGCCGTGTGCGGCGACCTGCTGGTACCACCAGCCGTCCCAGCTGGCCAGCACGTCCCAGGTGTGGGCGCCCCCGCCGAAGCGCGGATGCTTCTGCCGGAAGTCCCCGGCGGAGTCCAGCAGGTACATGAAGACGGAGAAACCGATGAGCTTCAGTCCGCCGTACAGAGCCACTACGGGGACATGGTGACCGACCGCGCGGCGCAGGCGCGCGCGGCGGTCCGCGTCGGGCACCCGGTGATGGAGTTCGAGTGCGCCGGCGTCGGAAGGAGGACTCAGCGTTGCCGGGTGGTTCATGCGGTGGCGTCTCCCGTCCCACGGCGGCGAACGGTGGGGAACACCCAGGCCCGCAGGAGCAGGAAGCGCAGGAGGGTCGCGGCGAGATTGGCAGCGATGAGGACCCCGACCTCTGTGCTGTGGGAAACCCGAGACGCCGCATGATGAAGCGCGGCAAGTGATCCGCTGGTCAGGGCCAGGCCGATCGCGAAGACCAGCAGGCCCTTCGCCTGGTGGCGCAGCGCACCGTCGCGGCCGCGCAGCCCGAAGGTGAGCCGACGGTTCGCGGCGGTGTTGGCGAGAGCGCAGGCCAGCAGCGCCAGTGCGTTGGCGGTCTGGGGTCCGCAGGCCGGGCGCAGCGCCGTGTACAGCAGCACGTATCCGATCGTGCTCACGGCGCCCACGGCGGCGAAGCGCAGCAACTGGCCGACCAGGCCCTCTCGCACCGGGTCGGCGGCGCTCCGGCGCAGCCCGGTCGTCGGGAGAGTGCCGCGGCCCAGTTCGCGGCCGAGCCTCGCGATGCCGCGCAGGTCCGCCATGGCCGTGGCCCAGATGTCCACGCGGCTGTCAGGATCGTCAACCCAGTCGACCGGCACCTCGTGGATGCGCAAGCCGGCCCGCTCGGCTATCACCAGCATTTCCGTGTCGAAGAACCACTCCGAGTCCTTGACGAGGGGCAGCAGCCGCTCGGCGACATCACGCCGCACCGCCTTGAAACCGCACTGCGCGTCGGAGAAGCCCACGGCGAGGGTGGAGCGCAAAAGGGCGTTGTAGCAGCGGGAGATGACTTCCCGCTTGGGGCCTCGCACGACTCGGGAGCCGCGGGCCAGGCGTGTGCCGATGGCGATGTCGGAGTGCCCGGAGATCAACGGCGCGACCAGCGGCAGCAGCGCCGTCAGATCGGTTGACAGGTCGACGTCCAGGTAGGCGAGGACCGGCGCTCGTGAGCTGGACCAGGCGGAGTGCAGCGCCCGCCCGCGCCCCTTCTCGCTCAGCCGCACCCACTGAACCTCAGGCAGTTCGGCGGCCAGCCGAGCCGCGATCAGAGGAGTCGCGTCGGTACTGGCGTTGTCCGCGACGGTGATCCGGAACGAGTACGGAAAGGTCTCGCGCAGATGCGCGCGAAGCCGTAGAACGCTCGGCTCCAGATCCGTCTCCTCGTTGAACACCGGCACGACCACGTCCAGGACGGGCTCTCGGTGATGCACCGACAACGGAGTGCGCAGGGGCAGGGGAGTCACCAATTTTGTCACTGTTCATCCGCTTTCGTGTTCTGTCTCAGGGCAGACTGCGGTCACTCACGGCCATGGGAGGACCGGATCAGGGTCAACTGCCGGACGGTGGCGAGTCGGCGCTGTCGCGTCTATCCGGATTCGGCGGAGCTCACGTTCGACGAGGGCTCCGTCGTCGGAGGAGTCGTCGTCGGTGTCCCCTGCGTGGTGGCCGGTGCGCCCGCGGTTCCCGTGCTGGAGGGTGGCGCGGTGCCGGCCTCGGTCCCGGTGGGATGCGACGGCGTGAGCGAACTGCCCGTCGGGCCCGGGGCCGTGGACGAGGCAGCACTTCCTCCGGCGGCCCCGGTGGGGGGCTCGGTGGTGAGCGTGCTCGGCGCGGCCTCCGGTGTCGGTGCCGACGTCGCGTACGGGGACGTCGGGCTGACCGCAGGCCGGGGAAGGGGAGCCTGCGGTCGGGTCTCGGAGGAGTCGTGCGGCAACAGGAAGAAGCCGAGGCCGAGTCCGGCCACCGCCAGCACCGAACCGACGGCCTTCTGTACCGTGCGTGCACGGTGTCGCGCTTGCACCTCGGTCCGGAGGCGCATCTCGTGCTCGGGTCCGAAGGGGGTGTGCTCCTGGGAGTCGCGCATCATCCGCGCCAGCTCCCGCTCGAAATGGTCCATGGTCCTCCCCTTCATCCGACCGGTTCGTTGACGTCGCCCAGGATCCGACGCAGCCGGGCCACACCGCGCGACGCATGAGACCGGGCGGTGCCCACCGGGCATCCCAGCGCCTCCGCGACCTGCTTCTCCGGCAGGTCCTGGTAGTAGCGCAGCACGACCGCGGCCCGCTGCCGCGGCGGCAACTGGGTCAACGCCGCTTCCAGCCGGGTGCGTTCGGCCACGGAGGCGGACACATCACCGACCTCCGTCAGGTCGGGCAGTTGCTCGACGGGGCGCTCGCCCCACCATCGCCGGCGCGCCGACCGTGCCGCCGCTCGGGCCAAAACCTTGCGCACATAGGCCTCGGGGGCCTCCTCTGCGATGCGGGGCCAGACGAACCAGAGCTTGACCAGGGCCTCCTGCAACAGGTCCTCGGCCCGGTGCCGATCGCCTCCTACGAGCAGACGGGCCAGGTGGAACAGCGCCGACCAGCGGGCTGCCACGAACCCGTCGAACCCATCGGCTCGACTCTGCTCCATCCCCACCGTCCTCGCTCCGGCCATCCCCCTACACCTGAAGAAAGACGTTGGCCCCCATGCGACGCTGCACCCGCTCAGCATGATCCAGGTCACATCGACCCCACCTGGGCGGTGCGCTCGGCCCAAGCCATGTCCGACGCTTGCGCCCGCTCGGTCGGCGAGGGTTCCTCTCTCGCCGACCGAGCAGGCGGCGAAAGGACTGACGCGGCCTCGAGGCCGGGCGTCCTGCGCACATTCCGCTGCGGCACCACCCGCATCACGACATCGTCGGGGCTGTCCTGGCCGGCTTCGCGTCCGGCGACGTCGACGCGGGCAGCGCAACCGCCGGCATGGAGAAGGACCCTCCGACATCAACGGCACGCCGACATCGGCGACCGGAGGGAGCCGGATCACTTTGGCGGCGTCGGGGTCACCTACGACAGAGGCGCGAACGATGCGTTGTGCACCTAGCCGACCCGCAGGTGCATGCGCGGTCCGCGCAGTGGCTGAACGGCCCTCAATGCGCGGGCCCTTGACGCGCCCCAGGCCGAGGCCCGGGCCACGGCTCCGAGGCGTGCTCGACCCGCCGCCTTCGAATGGTCCCGGGACAGCACATCTAGGCCGTTTCGTTCGGATCTTGCGAGGCTTGTCATACTTCCCGAATGGAGATGCAAGCCGAGGAGGCGGCACGGCGTTGGCTGGCTGATCAGGGCGTCCGCCAGATGCGTAACGGGTGGGTGAGCGACGAGAAGCCGGACGCGTTGCTCACAGCCAACCAAGTGGCACACTCCTGGGCTGGCGATGTGTTCGCCGAAGACCTGGATGCAGTTGACCAGGTGCGGTTGGCCTTCGGACTGCTGGACCTCCTCGACGACTACTGGGTCACGTGCGAGCTCCGGTTCGCGAACGAGAATGCGGAGGGTCCCCTGCCGGCCGACGTGCTGTGGGACGGCTACCGTCAGCGGCTGGAGGCGGACCGGGACGCCGAGGCCGTCACCTACTCGCTGTGGGTGGACTGGTTCGAGGACCACACGACTTCCGCGACGGCCTTCGCCGAGGTCCTCGGCAATGACATCGACCGAGTGGTGGCCGATCAATCGGAAGCCCTGCTCCGCCGAGCCCGTCGGGTTCTGGAATGTTCGGGCCCGGTGCGCTGGACGGTGAAGGAGTCGACGTACCGCGCTGCCGTGCGGCTTCCCGCCCTACACTCAGCCCTCTTCCGCGGCCTTCGGGCGAGCTTCCACGACGTCTACGGCGACCTGGAACCGGCCGCCGCACTGGCCCTCCTCGACCAGCTGGATCTCCCCACGAACACCCAGCACCTTGCCGTACTGCGCCACGTACTTACCGCGGGGCACAAGAACCACTACCGCAGCCCCGGCGCCTGGGACGATGCGGTTCGCTCCTGCCCCTGAGGCGTTGGCCTGGCAGACCAAAGAAAGATGCCAGCGACGTAGAGTCCGGCCAGGTAGACGGTCGCCGTCTTTTCATAGCGCGTGGCGATGCCTCGCCACTGTTTCAAGCGGTTGATGCAGCGTTCGACGGTGTTGCGCTGTTTGTATGCCTCGCGGTCGAACGCCGGTGGCCTGCCGCCGCGGCTTCCGCGACGCAGCCGATGGCCGCGCTGATCGGCCGGAACGGGGATGACCGCCCGGATCCCACGCTTGCGCAGGTGCTCGCGGATCGCGCGGGAGGAATACGCCTTGTCGGCCAGGACCACGTCCGGCCTGGTGCGAGGCCGCCCTCGCCGTCGAGGAACGCGGAGGCGGGCCATGACATGGGTGAAGGCGGGTGCGTCGCCGGCCTGTCCGGCGGTGAGCACGAAGGTCAGTGGCCGGCAGTGGACATCGGAGGCAAGGTGGATCTTTGTGGTCAGTCCGCCGCGGGATCGGCCGATGGCGTGGTCTGCCGGTTCACCTGCCGGGGCCCCTTTTTACGGGCTCCGGCCGCATGCTGGTGTGCGCGCACAATCGTGGAGTCCACCGAGACTGTCCAGTTGAGGTCGTCGTCGGCGTCGGCCTGTGCGACCAGCGCGGTGAACACCCGCTCCCAGGTGCCGTCGATGGCCCACATGCGCAGCCTGTTGTAGACGCCCCTCCAGTTCCCGTACTTCTCCGGCAGGTGGACCCACTGCGATCCGGTCTGGAACTTCCAGGCGATCGCATCGATCACCTCACGGTGATCCCGCCACCGGCCGCCCCGCTGCGGCGTTCGATCTGGCAGTAACGGCTCGATCCACGCCCACTGCGCGTCAGTCAACGGCACGCCCAGACCAACGATCAGATGATCCAAACGAAACGGCCTAGATGTATTGATCACGAGCGTTGTTGACGCGGGTCGGACTTGATCGTGGCGAAGGCCCCCGTGTGTGGTGGAGGTGTCGAATCTTCACCGCACGGAGGCCTT
>NZ_JBMNDR010000168.1:0-7391 GCF_052543235.1 Streptomyces sp. SAS_272
GGCTCCGGCGCCGGTCGACCGGCGCCGGAGCCCTCGTCCGTGCGCGCCTGTCCCGCACCGGCCTGCCCGTCGCTGGCGGCCCGACCCCCACCTTCAGGCGCCCCCACCCCCAGGTGCCCCCCGCCCCCGGGTCGCCCCGGTGAGCGGGCAGGCGCAGCATGGAGACGCGGGGGCCAAGAGAGGGACCGGCGCGAGATCGGAAGGGGGCGGGCAGTCATGACCCGCTTCATGGACGTCCACCACGGCATGCACGGCATCACGGCCGACCAGCTCCTCGAGGCCCACCGGGCGGACCTCGCCATCGAGGGTGAGGAGAACGTGCACTTCGAACGCGCCTGGGCGGACCCGGAGTCCGGAACCGTGTACTGCCTCTCCGAGGCGCCCTCCGCGGAGGCCGTGCTCCGTATCCACGAGCGCGCCGGTCACATGGCGGACGAGATCCATCCGGTGCCGCTGGTGGTGTGAGACGGCGCGGCCGGTCGCACCGGTCAGGGCCCGACCGTCAGGGCCCGACCTTCATGGCTTGACCTCAGGCCTTGCCCCTCAGGGCTTGCCCCTCAGGCCTTGACCCTCAGGGCTTGACCCTCAGGGCTTGACCGCTGACACGGCCGTGACGGTCACCGTGTTGTCGCACTCGGCGAACTGACCGTCGTTCAGCGCCACTTGGTGCGACCCGGAGCCCGGCAGGCCGACCACGACGGTCGGGTACACGGACGGCACCGCGCCGGACTTGCAGTACCCGTCGGCCTCGCCGTGCACCTGCACGAAGGTCAGCTTGGTCCACGCCTTGCCTCCCGGGGCCACCGTGACCGGCGCGGCGGACCCGGTGGTCGTGACGGCGAGCGGGGAGTTGTGCTCGGGAGAGCCGTTGCCGGCCCCCGCGACCGACGGATACCCCTTGAGCACGCACGCCTTCCCGGAGACGTTGACGAACTCGACGATCGCGGCCCCGGTCCCGGTGCCGACCGGCCGCTCGGCGGCCTGCCATGCGGAGACCTTCAGGCTCTTCGCGGCGCAGGCCGCGACGGCGGCGGGCACGGACGCGGACGATGTGGGGGCGACGGAGGCCGAGGGCGTCGGGGCGCCGGGGGCGCCGGGCGCCGAGGCGGTGGGGGTCACGGGGGTGGCGGGACGCGACGCGGTGGGCGTCGCGGCGGCGGTGGGGGAGCTCGCGGACGGAGAGGCCGCGGGCGACGAACCCGCCGGCGCCGGCGCCGACTGCGCGGGCTTCGACGACGACTCGGTCGGCTGGCACGCCGTCACGACGAGAGCGGCCGACACGACGACCGCGGCAGCCACGGCCTTCCTCACCCCGCCCCTGCGCGCGCGCCCGGACCCGCTCGGAATCCCGGCGCCGGTCCCGGTCGTCCGCCGGTCGCCGTTCAGGCCGTTGCCCTCGTCCGAGCCGTTCTTGCCGTTCTCGCCGTACAGGCCGTTGACGCCGTTCATGCGATCCCCCGAGGTTTCCGGTCGGCGAGGGCGCTCACCCTCGCCGTACTGCTCAGCGGCACAGACGGCACGGACGGCCCGCCGGGTTCGGCCGGTCGTCGATCTGTGACGCGGCGGTGACGAGATCCCCGCTCGCCGTTGCCGGGCCGCCGGGCGACGATGGGATGCGGGACGGGTCGAGGGGGGTGTTTCTGTTCGGGAACTGCACTGGGAGCACCGGGAGGCACCCGTGACGGGCACCACTACGACCGAGACAGCCGGAACGACGGACGTGCTCATCGTGGGCGCCGGCCCGGTCGGGCTGAGCGCAGCCGCGGAGCTGCGCCGACAGGGCGTGCGCTGCCGCCTCGTCGACCGCCTGCCGGAACGGCTGCCGTACGCCAAGGCGGTCGGCATCCAGCCGCGCACACTGGAGATCTGGGACCGAATGGGCCTGGCCCGCACGATGCTGGAGGCCGCGGCCGTGCTGCGCGGTCAGCTGATCTACGTCAACGGACGGGAGCAGGCCCGCATCGACCTCGTGCTGCCGCCCGAGGTGCCCTACGAGTTCGCCGCACTGCCGCAGTACGAGACCGAACGTCTGCTGGAGGAGTACGTGGCCGGCCTCGGCGCCCTCATCGAGCGCGGCACCGAACTGCTGTCGTTCACCCAGGACGAGGACGGGGTCACCGCCCGCCTGCGCACGGCCTCCGGCGCCGAGGAGGAGCTGAGAGCGGGCTATCTGATCGGCTGCGACGGCGCGCACAGCACCGTGCGCAAGGGGCTGGGCCTCGCGTTCGAGGGGGCGGCCTTCGCCGAGGAGTACATGCTGGGCGACGTCGAGGCCGACTGGGACATGCCCCACGGCTACGGCATCCGCTCACTGCACCACGCCGCCGACGGTTCCACGGACGACGCGCTGATCTGCGTGCCGCTGCCGGGCGCCGGCCGCTACCGGATGTCGATGCTTGTCCCGCCGGAGCTCTCCACGGCGACGCGCGGTGGCACGTCCGGCCGGCCGGACGGCGGTGCCGGCGACGGTGCGGGGGCCGGCGACGGCCGTGGCGCCGACGATGCCGTCGGCGACGGCGTGGCGCACGGTCTGGAAGGCGGCCGCACGCCGGAGCTGCATCACCTCCAGGCCGTCGTCGACCGCCTCGCGCCGCGGCCTGCGGTGCTCTCCCGGCTGCGCTGGTCGTCCGTCTTCCGCATCAGCCACCGCATCGTCGACCGCTACGGCGAGGGACGCGTCTTCGTCGCCGGCGACGCCGCCCACATCCATCCGCCCACCGGCGCCCAGGGCATGAACACCGGGATCCAGGACGCCTGCAACCTCGCCTGGAAACTGGCGTCCGTCATCCACGGGGAGGCCGGTCCGGCGCTCCTCACCACGTATGACGCCGAGCGCAGGCCGGTGGGCGAGGAGGTCGTCGGGCGGACGGTCCGGCACGCCACCCGCGGCATGGAGGCCGACCCCGACGACCCGAGGACCGTGCTGCTGCGCGAGGCACAGCTCCTGATCGACTACCGGGACGGCCCACTGGCCGCCGACCCGTACGGCCCGCACGGCGCTCCCCAGCCCGGCGACCGCGCCCCCGACTGCCGCGGCCTGACCGCCCCCGCCTCCGCCTATCCCTGGCGCCTGCTGGACGTGCTGCGAAACCGTCCGGGCCACGTGATCCTCCTGTACGGCGCGGCTCTGACCGACCTGGCGGCGATCGCCGAGGCCGGCCTGCACACCGCCGCCGTCGCGGGCGCCGTCACCGTGGCGGTGCTCGACGGGGACACCGCGCCGTCCGCTCCCGACGCCCTGCCGGTGCCCGCCTACCGGGACACGGCCGGCGAGTTCGCCCGCCTCTACCGTCCCGACGGCCCCACCGGCTTCGTCGTCCGCCCCGACGGCTACCTGGCGGCCCGCTTCCCCCTGAGCGCCACAAGAACAGCCCTCTCCGCCTACTTCACCACCCTCACCACCCCCACCCCGTCCCGTTCCGTCACCGCCCGAGCCTGACGGCCGGCCTCGAGCAGGCGAGGCACAGCATGGACATCGAGCTGACGTACCGGAAAGGGCTGTTGCGCACCATCGGCGACGTGGAGGTCTCCTACGGCCGGAGGGAGTGGCTGGACAGCACCCCGCGCGCCTTGGGGCCATGGCCGCTCGCATACCAGCGGTTCGGTGAGACGCTGCGCGCCGTGGGCGACGTCGAGATCACCTACCGCAGGTGGTCCACCCTGCCGCGCACCGTCGGGCAGTGGAGCTGTGAATGCAGCAGGTTCGGCGCCCGTCTGCTCAGCATCGGACCCTATGAGCTGAGGCACGACCGAGGCGGGAGCCTTGTCCGTGGCATCGGACCGCTCGAGATCTTCTACGACCGGCTCGGCAGTCGTCCCATTCGCGTGCGGCTGCACGACGGGAGCCTCTCGATGTCCGACGACCTCGTCCTGGCCCTCTTCCTGGTGCTGTTCTGGCAACGACAGGCCTGGGAAGCGTCCCGGCGAGCCAACGGCTGACTGACCCGCAGACCGCTGTTCCCCACAGCGTGGAGATCCCCGCCCGACTGCGTGCACAGCGCGATCATGCAGGCCTCCGGCCCTCCCGGGCAGTGCCGCTCCGCCGACCTGATCGGCTGCGGCGTCATGGGTTTTCCCGTCACTCCACAGCGTGGCCGGTGAGTTCGTGGCTCCCGGCCGGTCCGAGCTCGTGACACCCCAGGAAAGGACACCGCCATGTCGGAGCTTCTCGTCGACTTCATCACCTCCCTCGACGGCCACGCATCGGGAGAGGGCTGGCCCGGCTTCTGGGGCCTCGAGGGCCCGGAGTACCTCGCATGGCTCGGCGAGCAGCCCAAGGCCGCCTACCTGATGGGAGCGAACACCTACCGCCTGATGTCGGGCTTCGCCGCAGGCAGGGTCCCGAGTGGCCAGGACGAGTTCAGGCCCGAAGAAGAGGTGTCCGTCGACGAGCTCACACAGGCGACCAAGGTGGTGTTCTCCTCCTCACTCGAGGAGCCACTGACGTGGGCCAACTCCACGCTCGTCCGCGACGACGCCGTCGAGGCGGTCCGCGCCATGAAGTCGAGTGACTCGGGGCTCCTCAGCACGATCGGCAGCCTCAGCCTGTGCCGGTCCCTGCTACGAGCCGGACTCGTCGACCGCTTCCGGGTCGTGATGTTCCCGGTGATCACCGGGGCCACGGGCGAGGAACGCATCTACGACGGCTATCCGGACGTCGCCCTCGAGATGACCGAGCACCGCACCTTCGACGGCCGCATCCAACTGGTCGAGTACAGGCCCCGCGTGCTCGAGCACCCGCCGCTCGGCGTCCCTGCGTGAGGTGCGTCGGTCGTCTTCGGCCGCCGTCGAGCAACCTCGGACAGCCCGGAGACGGCCTGGAGACGGCCCGGAGACGGCCCGGCGCACATGCGAACGTCACCCTCTGCTGCCTGCGCACTCATCGAGGGACGGCCCCGCGGCGGCCTGGCTGGCGTCCTGCCCACCGTCGCAGCTTGCTGACGACATGGGCCTTGTGGAGTCGGGTTGCCGTGGGTTCCCCCGGGCTCGTCAGGAACGCCGTGACCGGGGTCCACCGCTTGCCCCCCTTACGGTCGGTCCAACTGACGGCGGGGAAGTCCGTGATCTCTGTGATGGACTCTCGCGCAATCACGCGTGTGCGCAGATAGCCTCGGATCGCGAGTCCCCCGCGCTCACACGTCACGCCGAGCCGGTACCCCCGCACGGCGAGGATCGCGAACCCGATGACGGCGAAAGCGGCCATGAGCCGCGAGAAGCCGGAACCGGCTTGCGCTGCGTAGGCGACAGCAGCTGCTGCCGGGACGGCTCCGAGGCCGCTGTTCGCAAGACGGTTCGACATCGCTGGCGACAGGTCCACGACGCTCCTCGTCTGTGCTGGTGTCCGGCGACGAGACAGTACCTGGAACCTGAACGCCTGACGGCCCAGCGACGGCGCAGCCCCGCCGAAAAGCCCCCGCCCCACGAGTTCCTCGCAGGTCGGGGGCTTACCGGTGTCGCGTTACTTCTTCTTGCCCTGGGTCTTGCCGGGGATCTTGGTGAGCTGGTTTTTTGCTGGTCAGGGGCGGTGGGCTCGTGGGCCTGGTGGTCGTCGTTGGTCGTCATTGGCCACTGTCGAGCGACCTCGGACGGCCCAGGGACGGCCCAGTCCTGGGTTGCGTGGACGGCGTCAGCCGGCGGAGGCGGCTCGCCATTGCACGGTGATGCATCCCTCTTCCATGTCCCACCATTCCTTGGTCACACCGTGGTTGAGCAACCGTTGCACCTTGGCGAGATCGGCGGTGGGTGGGACGTCCAGGGCGACCATGCGGAAGCGTTCTATGCCTTCGCCATCAACGCCGAGTTCCTTGAACGCGTTGATCACGCTCTGCCGGGAGGCTCCAGAGCCGCCGTCACGGAGCACTATCAGGCGGATGGTGCAGTTCTCGGAACGCCGAACCACCTCGCCAGCCCATCGCATGCCCTCCTCGTCGGGCTCGGTGGCTACAACGTCCCCGCAGGCGATGCCTCGGACGAACCAGGGGATGTTGTCGAGCCGTGCGGTGCCGTCGCCCTGGTCGACAGCCCACAGACTCTCTACCGACGCCGGGGGCCAGTCGTCCTCGATCTCAAGCCGGAAGTGCACCTTCACGTACGGGCCCTCGGGGTTCGTCATGGTGCCCAGGATGCAGAACCCTGACGTGGCGGCCCGCAGGTGGGTGACCGATGACGTCTGCTCAGAGCTGGATACGGGCCCGTCTGTGCCTCAGCCGACGACAGCCAGCCACGACGGCGAGGACGGCGACCGACCAGGCGCGCGTATACCTCGCTGCACCCCCACCCGCCTTCAGTACGTTGCCGGTGCCGTCGACCAGAGCAAGTCACGACGGCCGACCCGCAACCACGATGCCTGAGCCATCAGCTTGGGAAGCTGCGGGCTCCGAGATCCAATTTGGCCACTCACCTGGGGGAACTGCCGCCATGCGACCTCGTCGGGTCTGGCTGTCTTCACCGTGATTCCCCGCTGTTCCCCGCTCGATGTGGTGCGCTTGTGGTGCGGTCGCCGTCACGTGGGCGGTCAGTTGGCGGGCTGACAAGCATCACGAACTGAGTAGGCTTGATCGCGAACGGTAGCCCTTGATTCCTGACGGGAGGCTGGAGCGACAGTGGCTAATCCCTTTGTACCGCCGCCAGCGAACTCTGCTCAACCGTTATGGTCGTCGTTAGATGAGTACCTCTGGCACTCATGCGACATCCTCGCCGATGTCCTCGAAGGGCAAGTGGCCCGCCGGCCAGTTGTGGCTACGACCACGCGACTGCAGCACGGTGATCGTGCGCTCGCTGTAGGGCCAGGTCAACGCCTGACCTGGAGGGCCCTTGGTAGTGGGAGGTACACGCACACCAACGTGGCTGCCTTCGGTAGCCCTGGCTTTGTGGTCGGTTCCTTGGTGGGCTCTGCCATCGGAAACTCTGCCCGGCGTCGTCAAGCAGCGCGCGACGCCCAGCCACGGTGGGTAGTGGACGGCCCCGGCGAAGTCACCCTCACGCTGCAAAGGCTCCATTTCGCGCATCCCGCCGAACTCGATCTCGACTGGCGGGCCTTGAGCTCCATCGAGCTCCCAGCTCCGGACGTTTTCCAGACGAGCTTCATCAACACTCGCGGCTCCCAGGCAACGGTTCAAGTGCGGACACCGTGGGCTTCGCTCGCCTTCGCTCTTGCTGCGATCACTGCGTTCCCTGCCCATCCGCGTTTGCTCACCCGCGGTTGGCTTCCTCCGGATTTCGAGCAACGGTGCGCCCGAGTAGGTCGTCCATGCCGTCCGGCTGCGCATCTCGCACTGCGGACAAGCGGCACCTAGAGCTCGTAACACGATCTTGTTGAGATGTCCTGGTCGGGCGTGACCCGTCAGACAATTCGGCCGTTCGTGATGGTGTGACGACTCGGCCGTGGATTG
>NZ_JBMNDR010000169.1:0-7211 GCF_052543235.1 Streptomyces sp. SAS_272
CGGCCTCGGCGGGAGGCCGGCCCCCGGCGTGGTCGAGCCGTCGGTCAGTGGCCGAAGGTGAACCAGTTGACGTTCACGAAGTCCGCCGGCTGACCGCTCGTGAAGGTCAGGTAGACGTCGTGGGTGCCGGTGACGGAGCTGATGTTCGCCGGGATCGTCCGCCAGCTCTGCCAGCCGCCGGTGGCGGCCACCGCGAAGCTGCCGACGGGCGCCGCGCTGCGGCTGTCGAGGCGCACCTCGACCAGTCCGCTGACGCCGCCCGCCGCACCGCCGGCTACCCGTGCCCTGAACTGGGTCGCGGCGGAGGAGCCGAACTTCACGCCCTTGTACAGCGCCCAGTCGCCATTGGCGAGGGCGCCGATGTTCTGTCCGCCGCCGGTGTCCGAGGTGGACTCGGTGATCGTGCCCGACTGGCTGTCGTACGACTCGGCCTGGATCGTGCCGTAGGCGTCCCGGCTGCCGGACGGCGGGGGCGTCGTCGTGCCGCCGCCGGTGCCCGCGGCCTGCAGCACCTGCACGTAGTCGACGACCATCGGACGGCCCGACTGGGTGTCGCCGTCCAGGCCGCCGCCGAAGGCGTCGGGGAAGGCCCCGCCCATCGCCACGTTCAGGATGACGAAGTAGCCGTGGTTCGTGGCGTTGGTCCACGTCGTCGCATCGACCTGGTTCGCGGTGACGGTGTGGTAGTTCACGCCGTCCACGTAGAAGCGGATCGCCTCGGGGCTCACCGAGCGGTCCCACTCCATGCTGTAGGTGTGGAACCCGGACTGGCAGGTGGTGTTCGGACACGCGACGGAGTTGCCGATGCCGGTCGTCTCGTTGCACGGGCCGCCCGGGTTGCTGCCGCAGTGCATGGTCGCCCACACCTTGTTCAGGCCCTGGACGTTCTCCATGATGTCCAGCTCGCCGACGCCCGGCCAGTTCTGGTAGTTGCCCCGGTACGGTGCGCCCAGCGCCCAGAACGCGGGCCAGTAGCCCTCGGCGGCGGCGCCGGTCACGTTCGGCATCTGGATGCGCGCCTCGACGCGCAGCTTCCCGCCGGACGGGGGCTGGAAGTCGGTGCGGTTGGTCTCGATGCGGCCGGACGTCCAGCGGCCGGCGGAGTCCCGCAGCGGGGTGATGCGCAGGTTGCCGTTGCCGTCGAGTGAGACGTTGGCCGTGCTGTCGGTCATCGTCTCGACCTCGCCCGTACCCCAGTTGGCGGGCCCGCCGGGATACGAAGTGCCGGTGCTGTACTGCCAGTCGGAGGTGTTGACGCCGGTGCCGGCGGCCCCGGTGAAGTCGTCGAGGAAGACCTGCGTCCACCCGGACGGCGGCGTGGGCGCGGAGGCGTTCGCGGGCAGGGTGACGGCCGCGGCGGCGGCCGCCGCCAGGCCGAGCGTGCTGAGCACGGCGATGAGCGCGCGTCGCCGTCGGGGGATGCCGGAGGATGCACTCATGAGGGGGGCCTCTCGGGTACGGAGTGATGGCGCGGGTGCCTTTCCCATATTTGAGAGCGCTCTCAAAGTGCGCCCAATGTGCTCTTCCCCTCGAGGGCCGTCAAGACTTAAAGCGAAGAAACTCCTTCCCCGCCGCGGAAGTTCAGGGGGTGAACCGCGCAAACGTGTGCAAGCGCGCTGTCCGCCACGGAGTTGCCGACGCGGCGCCACCGTCGTACGGCGCGCCCCGGATGCGCGAGGCCCTACGCGAGCGGGCAGTCGTGACGGATGAACCCGTGGAAGCCCGCCGCCTTGTCGTGCAGGGCGCGGGCGGGCGCGATGCGACGGAGCTGACCGCGACCGGCCGGTCAGTCGCGGTGTCGGTGCGGCTGCCAGCCCAGGGCTCGGGAGATGCCGCGGGCGGCCAGGCGGACGGCGGGGGCCAGGACCGGCACCTGGGCGTCGGCCTGCGGGACCACGACCGAGACGGCGGCGGTCACGGCGCCGTCCGGGCCGCGCACCGGAGCGGCCACCGACAGGGCGTCGTCCGTGACCTGACGGCTGCTCACCGCGACGCCCGTGCGCCGCACTTCGGCCAGCATCCTGCGCAAGCGCACGGGATCGGTGATGGTGTGGGCCGTGTAGGACGTCAACGGACGTGCGCAGTAGGCCTCCTGGAGGTCAGGACTGCCGTGCGCCAGCAGTGCCAGCCCGACGCCGGTGACGTGCAGGGGCCAGCGGGCGCCCACCCGGATGTGCACGCCGACCGCGGACCGCCCCGACAGCCACTCGGTGTAGACGACCTCGTGGCCGTCCCGCACGGCCAGCTGCACGTTCTCGTGGGTGGCCTCGTACAGGTCCTCCAGGTGAGGCAGCGCCGCCTGCCGCAGCGCCAGGCCGCGCGGCGCGAGCGCTGCGACCTCCCACAGCCGCAGCCCCACGTGGTAGGTCCCCGACCCGTCACGTTCCAGGGCGCCCCAGTCGGTCAGCGCGGCGACCAGTCGGTGGGCGGTGCTGAGGGTCAGGCCGGCGCGGCGGCTGATGTCGGTGAGGGACAGCGCGGGATGCGTGTGGTCGAACGCCGCGAGCACGGACAGCAGGCGGCCGGGCGCGGAGCGGGCGTGCCCGGTGGGGGCCGGCAGGTCCATCGGGTCCTCCTCGCGGGATCGGGCTGACGGGGTCGGGCGCGGCGGCTCGCGGGGGAGGGCTCACGTCCTCAGGAGAGTCCGTCCTCGGCGATCCGCAGCAGCAGGGTGTGGAGCGCGTCGCGGTCGGCCGGGGCCAGCGGGCCGAGCAGTTCGTTCGTCACCCGCAGGCCGGCCTCGTCGGTGCCGCGCAGGAACGCGCGGCCGTCCCCGGTGAGGACGACGATCCTGCTGCGCCGGTCGTCGGGGGACGGCCTGCGCTCGGCGAAGCCGAGCTTCTCCAGGTCGTCGACCAGGCCGACGATCGCGCTGGGGTCGTAGCCCAGCCGGGTGCTCAGCTCGCGCTGGAGCGCGCCCTCGGAGGTGGCGAGGAAGCGCAGCACCGCGTAGTGGCGCAGCCGCAGCCCCGACTCCTGGAGGAACGTGTTGAAGAGCTGGCCCGAGCGCAGCCCCAGGCGGTAGAGCAGGTAGCCCGTGTCGGCGTGCAGTGCCCGCATCCACGGCTCGTCCCCGTCGATCGGGGCGGCGTTCACTGCGTTGTCCTGGCGGGCGATGGCGGGCTCCCTGGTCTCGGTCCCCTCCCGGGGGCGGTTCGTCGTACAGATTTCAGCATGCCGCACGTTCGGGATGACAACAACTATTGACGACGACAATTATTGCTCTTAGCTTCGATCTCGAAGTCGTACCCCTCGTGCCGCCCGGCCGCCTTCCCGCGGCCGGCCGCACTCCCCATGTGAAGGGACACCGTCGTGCCCAGCATCGATCTCACCGGCAAGGTCGCCGTCGTCACCGGCAGCGGCCGGGGCCTCGGCCTCGCCTATGCGCACGCCCTGGCCGCCCACGGCGCGGCCGTCGTCGTCAACGACGTGGACGAGGCGGTCGCCGAGCAGGCCGTGAAGTCCCTCGTGGAGGCGGGCGGCAGGGCCGTCGCCGAGGTGGTCCCGGTCGGTACGACCGAGGCGGCCGAGCGGCTGGTGAACCGGGCCGTCGAGGAGTTCGGGCGGCTCGACGTCCTGGTCACCAACGCGGGCATCCTGCGCGACAAGGTGCTGTGGAAGATGACCGACGACGACTTCGACGCGGTGATCACCACCCACCTCAAGGGCACCTTCACCTGCGCCCGCGCCGCCGCGGTGCGGATGCGCGAGCAGGGCGAGGGCGGCACGCTGATCCTCGTGGGCTCCCCGGCCGGCCAGCGCGGCAACTTCGGCCAGACGAACTACGCGGCCGCGAAGGCGGGCATCGCCGCGTTCGCCCGGACCTGGTCGATGGAGCTGGGCCGCGCGAACATCACCGTCAACGCGATCGTCCCGGTGGCCGCCACCGCGATGACCGAGACCATTCCCGCCTTCGCCCCGTACGTCGAGGCCCTGAAGAACGGCGAGCCGTTCCCGGACTTCCTGCGCAAGGGCGAGGGCTTCGGCACCCCCGAGGACTGCGCGGCCCTGGTGCCCTTCCTGGCCTCCGAGGCCGCCCGGGGCATCACCGGCCAGGCCATCGGCATCGGCGGCGACAAGGTGGCACTCTGGTCGCATCCGCAGGAGATCCGCACGGCCTACGCCGACGGCGGCTGGACCCCCGAGACGCTGGCCGACGTCTTCCCCACCTCGGTCGGCGCCGAGCTCCAGACGGTCGGCATCCCGGCCCCCTCGTTCCCGGAGGCGTGATGAGTCCCGCCGCGAACCCCGCCATGAACGTCGACGAACTGGTCGCCATCGACGTGCACACCCATGCGGAGGTGTCGTCCAAGGGGCACTCCTCCCTGGACGACGACCTGCACGACGCGTCCTCCGCCTACTTCAAGGTCGAGGGCAAGAGGAAGCCCACCCTGGAGGAGACGGCCCGGTACTACCGGGAGCGGAGGATGGCCGCCGTGATCTTCACGGTGGACGCCGAGTCCGCGACCGGCACCGCGCCCGTCCCCAACGAGGAGGTCGCCGAGGCCGGCGCCGCCAACGCCGACGTGCTCATCCCCTTCGCCTCCATCGACCCCTTCCGGGGGAGGGCGGGCGTGAAGCAGGCCCGCCGCCTGGTCGAGGAGTACGGGGTGAAGGGCTTCAAGTTCCACCCCAGCATCCAGGGCTTCTTCCCCAACGACCGCTCGGTGGCGTACGACCTGTACGAGGTGATCGAGGAGACGGGGACCATCGCCCTGTTCCACACCGGCCAGACGGGCATCGGCGCCGGAGTCCCGGGCGGCGGCGGGATCCGGCTCAAGTACTCCAATCCGCTGCACGTGGACGACGTCGCCGCCGACTTCCCGCACCTCAAGATCATCCTGGCGCATCCGTCGTTCCCCTGGCAGGACGAGGCCCTGGCGGTCGCCACCCACAAGCCGGGCGTGCACATCGACCTGTCCGGCTGGTCGCCGAAGTACTTCCCGCCGCAGCTCGTGCAGTACGCCAACACGCTGCTGAAGGACAAGGTCCTCTTCGGCTCCGATTTCCCCGTCCTCACCCCCGACCGCTGGCTCGCCGACTTCGACAAGCTGACGATCAAGGACGAGGTGAAGCCGAAGATCCTCAAAGAGAACGCCGCCCGTCTGCTCGGGCTGACCACACCGTAAGGGGCGTGGAAGATGCGCAACGAGGGACTGGGGTCCTGGCCCGCTCGCCGGGCCCGCAAGACCCCCCACCGCACCGCCCTGGTCCACGACGGCCGGCCGACGGACTACCGCACCCTGCACGCCCGCACCACCCGCCTCGCGCATGCCCTGCGCGCCCGGGGCGTGCGGCGTGGCGACCGCATCGCCTACCTCGGCCCGAACCACCCCTCCTATCTGGAGACCCTGTTCGCCGCCGGCGCCCTCGGCGCGGTCTTCGTCCCCCTGAACACCCGCCTGGCCGGCCCCGAGATCGCCTACCAGCTCGCCGACTCCGGGGCGAAGGCCCTCGTCTACGGGCCCTCGCACGCGGGCCTCGTCGCCGGACTGCCCGGGCACACGGACGTCCGGACGTATCTCGAGGTCGGGGCCGAGTACGAGGAGGCCCTCGCCGCGGCGCCGGACGAGCCGATCGACACGCCGGTCGCGCCCGACGACACCTGCATCATCATGTACACCTCGGGGACCACCGGCCGCCCCAAGGGCGCGATGCTCACCCACGGCAACCTCACCTGGAACGCGATCAACGTCCTCGTCGACACGGACCTCATCGCCGACGAACGCGCCCTCGTCTCCGCGCCGCTGTTCCACACGGCCGGACTGAACATGCTGACCCTGCCGGTGCTCCTCAAGGGCGGCGCCTGCGTCCTCGTCGAGGCCTTCGACCCGCAGGCCACCCTCGACCTGATCGAGGAGCACCGGATCACCTTCATGTTCGGGGTGCCGACCATGTTCGACCAGGTCGCCCGGCATCCGCGCTGGCCCACCGCCGACCTGTCCTCCCTGCGCATCCTGACCTGCGGCGGCTCCCCGGTGTCCTCGCCGCTCATCGAGGCCTACCAGGCACGCGGCCTGACCTTCCTGCAGGGCTACGGCATGACCGAGGCCTCGCCCGGCACGCTCTTCCTGGACGCCGAGCACGCCGTCAGCAAGGCCGGTTCGGCAGGCGTCCCGCACTTCTTCAGCGACGTGCGGGTCGTACGGCCGGACATGGCTCCCGTCGAGGCCGGCGAGACCGGCGAGGTCATGGTCCGCGGCCCGCACGTCATGCCCGGCTACTGGGGGCTGCCCGAGGAGACGGCCGCGGCCTTCGCCGACGGCTGGTTCCGCAGCGGGGACGCCGCCCGGGTCGACGAGGACGGATACGTGCACATCGTCGACCGCATCAAGGACATGATCATCTCGGGTGGGGAGAACATCTACCCCGCCGAGATCGAGGACCTGCTGCTGGCCCACCCCGACATCGTCGAGTGCGCGGTCATCGGGGTGGCGGACGACAAGTGGGGCGAGGTGCCCCGCGCGGTCGTCGTGCCCCGCGAGGGCGCCACGATCGACCCCGGCCAGGTGCTGGCCTCGCTGGCGGGCCGGCTCGCCAAGTACAAGATCCCCAAGTCGGTGGTGATCGCGGACGAACTGCCGCGCACCGCCTCGGGCAAGCTCCTCAAGGCCCGGGTGCGCTCCCGGTTCGGCGCCCACTCCTGAATGACTCCGCTATGAGCAACTCCCCTGTGAGGAACGGTATATGAGCATCATCGTCAACGGCCTCGACGAGCTGAGGAAGCTGTCCGGCAGCGAGCTGGGCACCAGCGAGTGGATCGAGGTCACCCAGGAGCGCATCGACACGTTCGCCGACGCGACCGGCGATCACCAGTGGATCCACGTGGACCCGGAGAAGGCCGCGGCAGGACCCTTCGGAGCGCCGATCGCCCACGGCTACCTGACTCTGTCCCTCTTCATTCCCCTCTTCACCGAACTGCTCGACGTCCAGGGCGTCACGACCAAGGTCAACTACGGGCTGAACAAGGTCCGCTTCCCCTCGCCGGTCAAGGTCGGCTCGCGGATCCGTCTCGTCGGCAAGCTGACCGACGTCGAGGACGTTCCGGGCGGGGTGCAGATCACCGTCGACGGGGCGATCGAGATCGAGGGCGGCGCGAAGCCCGCGGCCGTGCTGCAGAGCCTCTCGCGGTTCTACGGATAAGGGCTGACCCGGGCAGCGCAGGGTGAGGGGCGCGGGGAACCGCGGACCGGTCGTGCCGGCCGCGCGGT
>NZ_JBMNDR010000170.1:0-6790 GCF_052543235.1 Streptomyces sp. SAS_272
GGGCGCCCTTCGCGTCGTCGGTCGCATCGCGCAGGCCGGTTCACGTCAGTAGGTCGTCAGCAGGTTCCGCCGCGCAACCGGCGCATGACGCCGGCCGTGCGGGCGAGTTCGTCGAGCACGTGATCGGCGGCCGTCTCGTGTGTCTTCCCGGGCCGGAAGACGCCGTCGGCGACGACTTCGTTGACGAACGGAATGCTCACGGTCGGGCCGATCGGCAGCATCCTGAGGTTCGCCACCACCTGCTTGGCCATCTGCACCGCCCGGGTGCCCGCCGACACCCCTCCATAGCTGACGAAGGCGGCCGGCTTGTGCTGCCACTCCACGACGAGGTAGTCCCAAGCGTTCTTCAGCGGGGCCGGAAAGCCACCGTTGTACTCCGGGGTGACGAAGACGAACGCGTCCGACGCCTCCACGATCCGGCTCCACTCCACGGTGTGGCTCTTCGTGTACTGCCGCAGGGCCGGCGGGTGCGGCTCGTCGTAGAAGGGCAGATCCAGTTCGCGCAGATCGACGAGGTGCGACTCGAACCCGTCGTGCTCCGCGGCCCGGGCGGTGAACCAGTCCGCGACGGATCTGCCCACGCGTCCGGGACGCGTGCTCGCGACGACTGTGGTGAGGGTCATCGGCGTCGCCGAGGGCTCGGATGCCATGGGGGCTCGCTTTCGATGTCGGCAACGATCCGGTCCGGCGGACCCGCGTCCGCCTGTGCTGTCCGTCCGTCCAGGAAGGGCGCGGGTCCACCGGAGTATCCGTTGCCACGGCGCAATGGATTGTGCGAACGATAGCACGCACAGGCAGACACGCCGATATGACGGGAACGATCAACAGTCCCAACGGACCTCATGCCGCCTGCCCCTTGACAAGAGTGCCGGCTCTTCGCAGGATTGCGCTATCGTTAGCATTCGCCGGTCGCGATGGTCGGGCAACCCCCGTCATCGCCCTGCACACCCGGATTCCCTGGCCGGCCGCGCCAGGAGCACGAGGACAGCTGTACGGCCCTTCGCCGGTGACCGGCGTCGCGGTACCGGACCGGGTGTCACTCCAGGAGTCCGCCCTCTCCCGCAGCCGGCCGCCGAAGGTCCTCTCCTCGCCTTCCACAGCCGCAATCCGTCCCACTGCCGGAATCCGTCCCGCAGGGGAAGTCCCGCGACGGACGACACGGACGTCACGGAAGCCGGCCTCAGCCCCGCTCATCGCCCCGAACTCCGAAAGGTCGCACTGTCATGACAGACACGCTGATCGCCAAGCTCCACGGCCGCAGGGTGTGGGACTCACGCGGTCGTCCGACCGTCGAGGTCGAGGTCCACCTCGCGGACGGCTCGACCGGGCGGGCCATCGCGCCCGCGGGGGCCTCGACGGGGCAGGGCGAGGCGGTCGACCTGCGCGACGGCGGCGAACGCTTCGGCGGACAGGACGTCCGGCGTGCGGTGGCGTCGGTCAACGGCGAGATCGCGCCCGCTCTCCTCGGACTCGACGCGAGCGACCAGGAGGCCGTCGACCGCCTTCTGGTGGACCTGGACGGAACCCCCGACCGCGGCCGCCTCGGCGGCAATGCGATCGTGGCCACGTCCATGGCGGTTCTGCACGCGAGCGCCGCGTCGGCGGACGTGCCGTTGTGGCAGCACCTGGCGGCCGGGCGGCCCGTCCGCATCCCGCTGCCGGAGATCCAGATCTTCGGCGGCGGCGCCCATGCGGACCGCCGTGTGGACGTCCAGGACTTCATGGTGGTCTGCCCCGCGGCACGGAGCTTCTCCGAGGCGCTGGACTGGACGGCCGAGATCTACCGGGCGGCCGGGAGTCTGATGCGCGCCGCCGGCAAGGCCCAGGGCGTCGCCGACGAGGGCGGCTTCTGGCCCGCTTTCGACTCGAACGAGGAAGCGCTGGAGACGCTGAGCCTCGCCATCGAGAGCGCGGGCTTCGCCCCCGCCACCCAGGTCGGCATCTCGCTGGACGTCGCGGCCTCGCAGTTCGGCAGCGGCGGCAAGTACACCCTGGCCCTGGACGACCGCACCCTGGACACCGAAGCGCTGATCGACATGCTGGGCGGCTGGATCAGGCAGTACCCGATCCTGTCCGTCGAGGACCCGGTGGGCGAGGACGACCACGACGGAATGCTGGAGTTCACCCGGCGCCACGGCCGCCACTGCCAGGTGATCGGTGACGACTACCTCGTCACCGACGCCGAGCGGGTGAAGGCCGCGGCCACCGGCGGAGCGGCAAACGCCGTCCTCGTCAAGCCGAACCAGGCCGGCACGGTGACAGAGGCGTTCCAGGCCCTGCGGGCCGGAAAGGAGGCCGGCTTCGGCACGATCGTCTCGGCCCGTTCCGGGGAGACCGAGGACATCACCATCGCCCATCTGAGCGTCGGCTGGGACGCCGGCCAGCTGAAGGTGGGATCCTTCACCCGCTCCGAGCGCATGGCGAAGTGGAACGAGGTTCTGCGCATCGAGGAGTCCCTCGGTGATTCCGCCGAATTCAGCGGCTGGTCCGCGTTCCCGTTCGCCGACCCCGCGCCTTTTGCGTCCAGGCCCTGAATCGGCTTCGGAGCATTACAGTCATTCGAATTCCAAAGCCGATCCGAGTACGGAGACCAGCATGCTGCCACCCGTCAATCTGCGCCCGATCTTCAACATCACCCGCTCCAGCCACGTCCGTCTCACGGTCGCCGATCTGGCGGAGAGCCGGAACTTCTACGTGAACGCGCTGGGCCTCGTCGTCAGCGACGAGGACGAGCGCACCTGCTACCTCCGCGGCCTGGCCGAGGCGTGCCACCACAGCCTCGTGCTGGAACAGGCCGGCGAGGACGGCGAGGAGGCCGGATCGTGCAGGCGGGTCGGCTACCGGGTCCTCTTCGACGAGGACCTGGACCTGGCGTACGCCTGGTTCCGTGAGCGGGGGCTGCCCGCCGAGTGGACGGACGCCCCGTACCAGGGCCGCACCCTGCACGTCAGCGACCCCATCGGCACGCCGATCGAACTGTGCGCGCACATGGAGACCCGGCCGCGACTGCACATCGACTTCGCGTCCCACAAGGGCGCACACGCGCAGCGGCTGGACCACTACCAGATCTTCGCGCCCGACACCTACGAGCTGTGCGCGTTCTACAGCGAGCTCGGCTTTCGCAACTCGGAGTACCTGGAGCACGGCGACAAACTGCTGGGCGCCTTCATGTACCGCAAGGGCACCTGCCTGGACCTGGCGATCATCGAGAACACGGGCCCCGCCCTGCACCACTTCGCCTACACCGTCTCCGAGAGCCACGACATCTTCACCGCCTGCGACTGGGCGGGCATCCTCGGCTACGGCGACGGGGTGGAGCGCGGCCCGGGCCGGCACGGGCCGGGCGGCATGCTCTTCGCCTACCTCCGCGATCCCGACGGGCACCGGGTGGAGGTCTTCAACAGCCACTACCAGACGATCGACACCGAGATCGAGCCCGTCCGCTGGGACGCGGCGGCACTGAGCACCAACGCCCGCTGGGGTCTGCCGGCCCTGGAGAAGTGGTACTTCGAGGCGTCGCCCTTCGTCGGCGCGCCGCTGATCCCGCCGGCCGAGCCGCCGAAGCCGATGTCACTCGAACGTTTTCTGCTGGAGCAGTCCGCTCCCTGACCCTGCCCGGCTTTTTCGCCCCTACGTCACCCGAGGAGACGCCATGGCACGAGTGCCCTACCTGAGCCGCGAGGACGCGGACCCCGAGCAGAAGCCCCTGTACGACCGGCTGGAAGCCGAACGCAAGGTACCGACGGCGAACATCTTCCTCGCCCTGGCGGGCGCGCCGACCCAACTGGACGCCTTCCTGACGTACGCCAACTCGCTGCGGGCCGCCGACCTCAGCCCCCGCCTGCGCGAACTGGCGATCCTGACCGTCGGATACGCGACCCGGTCCGCCTACGAGGTCGCCCACCACCAGTCGCACGGGCTCAAGGCCGGGCTCACCGAGGAACAGCTTGCGGCGGTGCCCGACTTCGAGTCGTCCGGCCTGTTCGACGCCACGGAGAAGGCGGTGATGAGCCTGGCCAAGGAGTCCACGCTCCAGGTCGACGTCTGCGAGCAGACCTGGCGCGCCGCCGCCGACCTGCTGACGGACCGGCAGATGGTCGAACTGTCCTTGTCCATCGCCTGGTACAACTCCGGCGTCCGCATCATGGGGCTGCTGGACATCGACCTCGAGGACGATTACCCGAACCCATTCCCGAAGTCGTAGAACTCGGCGCCGTACACGCCCCTCAATTCGAGAAGCGATTGCCGAGCCGCCGGTCCGCCACCTCGGTCGCCGAACAGTTTCCTCCGCCCCCGACCATCGGGACGGAGTATTTTCCAAGGAGTATTTCGATGGCGAAAATGCTCGCTGCACGACTGCACGCGCTCGGTGAGCCGATGTCGATCGACAGCATCGACGTGCCCACACCGCGGGCGACCGATGTGCTGGTGCGGGTCAAGGCGTGCGGGATCGTGCCGAACATGGCCAACGTGATCAACAACTGGCCCACCTGGTTCCCGCACCAGCCGCTGCCCAGGTTCCCCGCGATCTTCGGTCTGGACGCCGCGGGTGTGGTCGAGGCGGTGGGAGAGGCGGTACTGCACACCAGGCCCGGCGACCGGGTG
The DNA here is from genome assembly GCF_052543235.1 of Streptomyces sp. SAS_272. Classification (NCBI taxonomy): domain Bacteria; kingdom Bacillati; phylum Actinomycetota; class Actinomycetes; order Kitasatosporales; family Streptomycetaceae; genus Streptomyces; species Streptomyces sp. SAS_272. The sequence continues at coordinate 4,606 of NZ_JBMNDR010000170.1, forward strand.
TACGTCAACCCGCTGCGCGGATGCGGTAGTTGCCAGGTGTGCCGGGGCGGTGAACTGAGCCGCTGCCGGTACTTCACGCTGAACGGCTACTTCAGCACCTCCCGCGACGGCCAGCGGATCTTCGACCTGTATCCGTACGGCGGTTTCTCGCAGTACATGACCGCCCCCCAGTCCTCGATCGTCAACCTCCCCGAGAACATGACGTTCGAGCAGGCCGGCAAGCTCGGCTACATCGGCACGTCCTACGGCGCCCTGAAGAACGCCGCGGCGGGCCCCGGCCAGGTCGCGCTGATCGACGGGGTCACGGGCACCCTCGGCGTCGCGTCGACGCTGCTCGCACTGGCCTTTGGCGCAGCCCGGGTTCTCGGGACCGGCCGCAACGAGGAACTCCTCAAGCGCGTCAAGGAACTGGACCCGGAGCGGATCGAGGTCATGCGGCTCGGCGACGGATCCACCGGTGAGTGGGCCAAGTCCCGCACCGGCGGCGAAGGCGCGGACTACGTGATCAGCGCGCTGGGCGCCAAGGCCCCGGTGGAGACGATGCTCGACTCCATGCAGGGCGTCCGTCGCGGCGGCAGGGTCGTCAACGTCGGCGGTGTCGCCGACCGGCTGCCCGTGGACGTGAAGTGGCTCATGGACGAACAGGTGCAGCTGATCGGCTCCAACTGGTTCTCCACCGCGCAGGGGCAGGAACTCGCCGACATGGTGGCCACCGGCGCCCTGGACCTGTCGTACCTGCAGACCAAGCCCTTCCCTCTGGCCAAGGTCAACGAGGCGATCTCGGGACTCGAGGACCGCGACGGCGGATTCAGCAACTACGTCGTCATTCCCTGAAACGCCGCCGGCCACGGTGGCCGGCGGTTCCTACCCCATACTCACCCCGCGGCTGTCCTGTCCTGCCCTGACGAGCGCCGCGGGGTGTGCTCACCACAGGCCGTACGCACAGCCCGTTCCCTCCTCGGAGCGGGCCCAGCGGGTTGGAGGAGCCGATGGAACTGCGCTGGCTGGAATCGTTCGTCATCGTCGCGGAGGAACTGCACTTCGCGCGGGCGGCCGACCGTCTGCACCTGGCCCCCTCGGCTCTCAGCGCCCAGGTCAGGGCACTGGAGTCGCATCTCGGCGTACGGCTCGTCGACCGCGGACGGCGTACCCGCCCCGCGCTCACCAGCGCCGGGCTGCTGTTCCTCGAGGAAGCGCGGCTGACCCTCGCCCAGGCCGCCAGAGCCGAGGCCGTGGGCCGACGCGCCGGTCGCGGGGAGCTGGGTCATGCCCAGATCGCCTACGTCGCCTCGGCAGCGTTCTCCGGGGTGCTGACCGATGTGCTCACCCGCTGCGCCGCTCCCGGCACCGAACTGACCGTGCAGGTGCGTGAGCTGGAGACACCGGCCCAGCTGGAGGCACTGGTCTGCGGGGACATCGACGTCGGCTTCCTGCGCTACCGGCCGGAGTACCCGCCCGAAGTCACCGCCACCCGCCTGCTCACCGAGGACGTCGTCCTGGCCCTGCCGGCCGGCGCCCCGCTGGCGGCCCACGAGGCGGTACCGGCGGCGCAGTTGCGCCACGAGTGTTTCGTCGCCCCCCACTTCGACGAGGAGTACGGCTGCCGCGACCAGATCCTCGAAGTGGCGGAGCGAGGGGGCTTCAGCCCGCGGTGCGCTCCCCCGGTACGGGACTTCATCGCGGCCCTGACCATGGTCGGCGGAGGTCTCGCGGTGGCCCTCGTCCCCGATTCGCTGCGCCGCGTCCAGATCCCCGGGGTGGCCTACCGTCCGCTGGCCGACGTGGCGCTGACGACCAGCCTCGTCGGCGCCTTCCGCAGGGGCGAGACCGCGCCCGCGGTGCGCGGTGTGATCCGCCGTCTGCGGGACGCGACCGGCGCCACGGTCACCGCCGGCTGAACCCCCCGCTTTCCGGCGGGCGTCCGGGCACTCGCCGGCGTCCGGGCATTGCCGGCGCCCGGCCGGCGCGTGGGCGCCTCCGGCCCGCCTCCGACGCGCCCTCGGCACGCTCCGGCCCACCTCTGGCCGCCGGGCGCCCGCCGACAGGGGGCCGGTCCGGGCCCGCAGCCTGTCCAGGGGGCCTCGGCAGCACTCGTCACGCCTGTCCCGAAGGGCGCCGGCCTCGATGTCCGCGCCCTCCTCCTCATGCTCGCGCGCCGGTCGCCGTGCCCGTCCCGGTCGGGACC
>NZ_JBMNDR010000171.1:0-6517 GCF_052543235.1 Streptomyces sp. SAS_272
CCCCCCCCCCCCCCCCCCCCCCCCCCCCCCGGCCCCGTCATGCCCGCGCACACCGCACGCACTCCCCTGTGCGTGCCCCCGCGCAGCCCCCGCCGCCGTCAGCCCTGTTCGACGCGGAAGGCCACCGGACTTTGGCCGGTGTGCAGTTGGAAGAACTTGGAGAAGTTCGCCGGGTCGGGGAAGCCGACCGCCGCGCCCACCCGGCCGATCGGCAGGTCCGTGTGGGCCAGGAGCCGTTTCGCCTCCAGGACGACCCGCTTGTCGATGAAGCCCTTGGGCGTCTCGCCGGTGGCCGCACGGACCGCCCGCACGAGGGTGCGCCGTGAGTAGCCGAGGGAGTCGGCGTACGCGCTGACACTGTGATTGGCGGCGAACTCCCTCTCCACAGCGTCTCTGAACAGCGTGAACGTCGTGTCCGCCTGACGCCGTGTCGCCTCCGCGCCGCTCGCCGCCAGATGCGCGAGCCGCAGCAGGAACGCCGTCAGCGAGTGCCGCAGCACCGCCGTGTGCAGGCTCAGCGGCAGGGTTCCCTCGGCTCCGTCGTCGTACTCGCGCCGCAGGTGGTCCAGCGCCGCGCGCAGCCCCGCGAGCTGCGCCTCGTCCGGGTGCAGCAGCGGCGGCAGGTCGTAGCGGTAGAGGCCGGCCGCCTCGACGGTGGCCCGCGGCAGGAAGCCGGGCTGCATGGTCAGGGCGGTTCCGCGGTACTCGCTCGACTTCGAGAAGCGGTGGACCTGGCCCGGGCGGATCCACAGCACGTCGCCGGCCGCCGCCTCGTGCCGGGTGAAGTCGATCATGTGACGGACGGGGCCGGCGTCGAACAGCATCACGACGTGGAAGTCGATGCGGTGCACGCGGTCCGGCGGGGCATCCGTGTGCCAGGAGCGGCCGCCGTGCGCGGGACCCATCGGACCCACCTGCATGCCGATGCCGCCGACGCTGCGCTCGACAGGGAAGGGAAAGGTTCTGATGCCGTGTTCGGCGCCGCCTTGGGTAGGTGTGTCCGCCATGTCCTGCTCGCGCCGCCCAGTTGCCGTGCCGGGGTGCTCATCTGTCGCCCGGGGGTGTCCCACTTTCACCACAGCCTGACACAGGGAGACCTACCCGCCGAAAAGTCAGACTTTTAAGTTTGAACACGTCAGACCAGCTGACCGCTTTCATCGAGGATTTCTTGAAGATGAGCACGCAGACACCGAACGACTTCACATGGACCGACACCGACCGGCGTGCGGTCGACACCGCCCGTCTTCTGGCGGCTGACGCGGTACAGCAGGCGGGCAACGGGCATCCCGGCACCGCCATGAGCCTGGCCCCGGTCGCCTACACGCTCTTTCAGAAGGTGATGCGGCACGATCCGGCCGATCCGGAGTGGACCGGGCGCGACCGCTTCGTGCTCTCCCCGGGCCACACCTCGCTGACCCTGTACACCCAGCTCTTCCTCGCCGGCTACGAGCTCGAGCTGGCGGACCTGAAGCGCTTCCGCACGCACGGCTCGAAGACGCCCGGACACCCCGAGTACGGGCACACCGCCGGCGTCGAGACGACGACCGGCCCGCTGGGCCAGGGCGTCGCCAACGCCGTCGGCATGGCGATGGCCGCACGCTACGAGCGCGGCCTGTTCGACCCCGACGCCCCGCGGGGCGAGTCGCCCTTCGACCACACGATCTGGGGCATCGTCTCCGACGGTGACCTGGAGGAGGGCGTCTCGGCGGAGGCCTCCTCGCTGGCGGGACACCAGAAGCTCGGCAATCTCGTCCTCGTCTACGACGACAACCACATCTCCATAGAGGGCGACACCGCCACCGCGTTCTCCGAGGACGTGCTGGGGCGGTACGCGGCCTACGGCTGGCACACCCAGCGGGTCGAGCCGGCCGGGGACGGCGACGTCGACGTCAGCGCCCTCCACGAGGCTCTGCGGGCGGCGCAGGCCGAGACCGGCCGCCCGTCGATCATCTCGCTGCGCACGATCATCGCCTGGCCCGCGCCGAACGCCCGCAACACCGAGGCCGCGCACGGCTCGGCGCTCGGCGCGGACGAGGTCGCCGCCACCAAGCGCGTCCTGGGCTTCGACCCGGAGAAGACCTTCGAGGCCGAGGACAAGGTCCTCGCGCACACCCGCGCCGCCCTCGACCGGGGTGCGCAGGCCCACGCCGCCTGGGACAGGCGGCTCGCCGGGTGGCGGGCCGCGAACCCCGCGCGGGCGGCCCTGTTCGACCGGGTCGTCGCGGGCCGGCTCCCCGACGGCTGGGAGGACGCACTTCCGGTGTTCGAGCCCGGCGGGTCGCTCGCCACCCGTGCCGCGTCCGGCAAGGTGCTCCAGGCGCTCGGCCCGGTGCTGCCCGAGCTGTGGGGCGGCTCCGCCGACCTCGCCGGCTCCAACAACACCACCCTCGACAAGACGTCCTCGTTCCTGCCCGAGGGCAACCCGCTCCCCGAGGCGAGCCCGTACGGCCGCACGGTCCACTTCGGCATCCGCGAGTTCGCGATGGCGGCGACGATGAACGGCATCGCGCTGCACGGCGACACCCGCGTCTACGGCGGCACCTTCCTGGTGTTCTCCGACTACATGCGCAACGCCGTCCGCATGTCGGCGCTGATGCAGCTGCCGGTGACGTACGTGTGGACGCACGACTCCGTCGGCCTCGGCGAGGACGGCCCCACCCACCAGCCGGTCGAGCATCTCGCGTCGCTGCGCGCGATCCCCGGCCTGAACGTGGTCCGCCCCGCCGACGCCAACGAGACCGCGATCGCCTGGGCCGAGATCCTGCGGCGGCACGCCACCCGCCCCGCCCCGCACGGCCTCGCCCTCTCCCGCCAGAGCCTGCCGACGTACGCGCCGAACCCGGACGCGGCGAAGGGCGGGTACGTGCTCCGCGACTCCGTGTCGGACGTCCCCGACGTGGTGCTCATCGCCACCGGCTCCGAGGTGCGGACGGCCGTCGACGCACGCGAGGCGCTGCGGGCCGAGGGGATCGACGCCCGGGTCGTGTCGATGCCGTCCGTGGAGTGGTTCGAGGAGCAGCCGCGGGCCTACCGCGACCAGGTGCTTCCGCCGTCCGTGCGGGCCCGGGTCGCCGTCGAGGCGGGCATCGGCCTGACCTGGCACCGGTTCGTGGGCGACGCGGGACGCATCGTCTCCCTCGAGCACTTCGGCGCCTCCGCCGACGCCGGGACCCTGTTCGCCGAGTACGGCTTCACCGCCGAGAACGTCGCCGCCGCGGCCCGGGAATCCGTGGCCGCCGCCCGCGGTTGACCGCAACGCCAGAAAGAAGATGATCACAGTGACCGAAGCGACCGCGCCAGCGGGAGCACGCAGGCGACCGTCCGAGGAGGACGTCCGTGCCCGACCGGAGGGCCTGTCCCGGCGGCCGCCGCGCTCCGGCGGCGTCCGGAGGGCGGCGGCCGGGGCGGGGGCGAACCGGCGGCGTCCGCTGTGGGCGACCACCGGTGTGGAGCATCCTGCTTACAGGGACACGCTGGACGGGAACGACCCGATGACGCCGGGCACGGCCGACACCGGGCCCGGGACCACGCCGGAAGCCGCCGCCGACCACGGCCGTGTCGCCGGCGACACGGTCACCGGGGGTCGCCCCGGGGCGGCTGCCGGCCTCGTCGTCGTGGAGGCGCCGGGCCTCTCCCCCGACGAGGTGGTCACCCGGTTGGAGGACGAGGACGTCGCCGAGTTCGAGGCGGCGTGGCAGGACCCTCTGGACGCGGTCACGAAGTCGCCGATGAGCAAGGGAGTTGACGCGGAATGAGCAGCAGCAGTCTCGGCGCGGCCTGGGAGAACCCCCTGAGGGACCCCCGCGACCGGCGCCTGCCCCGCATCGCGGGCCCGTCCGGCCTGGTCATCTTCGGGGTGACGGGCGACCTGTCCCGCAAGAAGCTGATGCCGGCGGTGTACGACCTCGCCAACCGCGGACTGCTCCCGCCGGGCTTCTCGCTCGTCGGCTTCGCCCGCCGCGACTGGGAGGACGAGGACTTCGCGCAGATCGTCCACGACGCGGTGCGCGAGCACTCCCGCACGCCGTTCCGCGAGGAGGTCTGGCAGCAGCTCGCCGAGGGCATGCGGTTCATCCCCGGCGACTTCGACGACGACACGGCGTTCAAGCAGCTCAAGACGGCCGTGGAGGAGCTGGACGCCTCCCGGGGCACCGGCGGCAACTTCGCCTTCTACCTCTCCGTGCCGCCGAAGTTCTTCCCCAAGGTCGTCGAGCAGCTCAAGAAGCACGGGCTGGCGAAGGCGCCGGAGGGCTCCTGGCGGCGCGGGGTCATCGAGAAGCCGTTCGGGCGCGACCTGGTGAGCGCTCAGCAGCTCAACGCGGTGGTGCACGACGTGTTCGAACCCGACCAGGTCTTCCGCATCGACCACTACCTGGGCAAGGAGACCGTCCAGAACATCCTGGCGCTGCGCTTCGCCAACACCATGTTCGAGCCGATCTGGAACCGGTCCTTCGTGGACCACGTGCAGATCACCATGGCCGAGGACATCGGCATCGGCGGCCGGGCCGGCTACTACGACGGCATCGGCTCGGCGCGTGACGTCATCCAGAACCACCTCCTGCAGCTCATGGCGCTGACCGCCATGGAGGAGCCGGCCTCCTTCGACGCCGCCTCGCTGCTCACCGAGAAGCTCAAGGTGCTGCAGTCCGTGAAGCTGCCGGACGACCTGGGCCGGCACACCGTGCGGGCCCAGTACACGGGCGCCTGGCAGGGCGGTGAGAAGGTGCGCGGCTACCTCGAGGAGGACGGCATCGACCCGTCGTCCACGACGGACACCTTCGCCGCGGTGAAGCTGAACGTCGACAACCGCCGCTGGGCGGGCGTCCCGTTCTACCTGCGCACCGGCAAGCGGCTCGGCCGGCGGGTCACCGAGATCGCGGTCGTCTTCCAGCGGGCCCCGCACTCCCCCTTCGACTCCACGGCCACCGAGGAACTGGGCGCCAACGCCATCGTCATCCGGGTCCAGCCGGACGAGGGCATCACGGTCCGCTTCGGCTCCAAGGTGCCCGGCACCTCCATGGAGATCCGGGACGTCACGATGGACTTCGCCTACGGCGAGTCCTTCACCGAGTCCAGTCCCGAGGCGTACGAGCGCCTCATCCTGGACGTGCTGCTCGGCGACGCCAACCTGTTCCCGCGCCACCAGGAAGTGGAAGAGTCCTGGAAGATCCTCGACCCGATCGAGGAGTACTGGGCACGGCACGGCAGGCCCGCGCAGTACCCCTCGGGCAGCTGGGGACCCGAGGAAGCCGACGAGATGCTCGCACGAGACGGACGGAGCTGGCGCAGGCCATGAAGATCGACCTGACCGACACCACTGCAAGCAAGATCAACAAGGCGCTGGTGAAGGGCCGCCGCGCCATCGGCACACCGGCCGTGGGCATGGTCCTGACGATGGTCATCGTCACGGACGAGGAGAACGCCTACGACGCCATCAAGGCGGCCGAGGAGGCCTCGCACGAGCACCCCTCGCGCACCCTCGTCGTCATCAAGCGGCACGCCCGCACCCCGCGCGAGCGCACCCGGTCCCGGCTGGACGCCGAGGTCCGCGTCGGCTCCGAGGCCGGCACCGGCGAGACGGTCGTGCTGCGGACCTACGGCGAGGTCTCCGACCACGCCGACTCCGTCGTGCTGCCGCTGCTGCTGCCCGACGCGCCGGTCGTCGTGTGGTGGCCCGTCGACGCGCCACAGACCCCGTCGAAGGACCCGCTGGGCGCGCTGGCCCAGCGCAGGATCACCGACCTGTACGCCGTCGAGAACCCGCTGCAGGCCCTGGAGACCCGGGTGCGCTCCTACGCCCCCGGCGACACCGACCTCGCCTGGACCCGCCTCACCCCGTGGCGCTCGATGCTGGCGGCGGCCCTGGACCAGGCCCGGGTGCCGATCGTCTCGGGCGCGGTCGAGGCCGAGGCGGACAACCCCGCCGCGGAACTTCTGGCCCGCTGGCTGGAGGCGCGGCTGAAGGTCACGATCGACCGCGTCGTCACCGACGGCCCGGTGGTCACGGCCGTGCGGCTCGGCACCGCGGACGGTGACATCGTCATCGACCGCCCCGAGGGGCCGCTGGCCACGCTCACCCTGCCCGGACAGCCCTCGCGCACCCTTGCGCTGAAGGTCCGCACCACCTCCGAACTCATCGCCGAGGAGCTCAGGCGCCTCGACGCGGACGAGATGTACGCCATCGCCCTGCGCGGCGAGGGCACCAAGGAGACCCCTGCTCATGTCTGACACCCTCCGCCCCGACCGGCGGCCCGAGTGGACCGCCCTGAAGGACCACCGCGCCGGATGGCAGGCGAGTCTGCGGGACCTGTTCGCCGCCGACCCGCAGCGCGCCGAGCGGTACGTGGTGCGCGTCGGCGATCTGCGCATCGACTACTCGAAGAACCTCGTCACCGATGAGACGCTGCGACTGCTGCGGGAGCTGGCCGCGGCCGTCGACGTGTTCGGTCTGCGGGACGCCATGTTCCGCGGTGAGAGGATCAATCTCACCGAGGACCGGGCGGTGCTGCACACGGCG